>CAZMLP010001137.1:0-4661 GCA_964566745.1 uncultured Verrucomicrobiota bacterium
CTCGTTTCCGCAAAATCCCGCTGCTCGGCGTCCAGGTTCGTGTCGAGCAGCAGATTGGTCATGCCGATGATGCCGTTCATCGGCGTGCGAATCTCGTGCGACATGTTTGCCAGAAACTCGCTCTTGGCCCGGCTGGCGGCCTCCGCGGCCAGCTTCGCCTGGCGCAACTCCTCCTCCTCCCGTTTTTTCTCGGTGACGTCCTGTGAGATGCCCAGCAGATAGAGCGGCTGGCCCGCCTCGTCAAAAATCGGGATTTTGCGCGTGTGCAGCACTCGCAAGCCGCGATGCCGGGTGAGCACTTCCTCTTCTGGAATGTCCACAAGCCTGCCCGCCGCGATGATTTCCCGGTTACGCTCCGTCCGCCGCTCCGCCTCGTCCCGTCCCAAAAAGTCGAAGTCACTTTTTCCCACCGCCTCGCCCGGTCCGAAACCGAACAATTCCTCGCCCGCGCGGTTTAGAAGCACGTAACGAAATTCTTTCACCTCCTTGATAAACACCGTGATCGGCAGGTTTTGCACCACGGATTGGAGGAAGGCCTCGGCCCGCTTGCGCTCCTCCTCCTCGCGTTTGCGCGCCGTGATGTCCGTCGCGACGCCGAGGACGTAATGCGCCTTGCCGTCGGGAGAAATAATGGGGCGTTTTACCGTCTGCAGCCACATGACTTCGCCAGCGGGGGTGGTGAACTTTTCCTCGCGGATGATTTTTTCCCGCATCGTGTCCATCACTTCGAGATCGTCTTTGCGGAAGGCGGCGACTTCGTCCGCGTTCGGGTTCGTCTCCGACTCGAGCTTGCCGGTGAGCTGCTCCACCGTGCCGTTGTTTAACGTCGCATTCGCCCGGTTGATGAGGATGAAGCGTCCCTCGCGGTCCTTGACGAAGATCAGGCTGGGATCAGTGTCGATGACGTTGCGGATGAACTCCTCCTTCTCCCGCAAGGTCTTTTCAGCGCGTTTGCGCTCGGTGATGTCGCGCGCGATGCCGTGGATTCCCGCCGGCTGGTCGTCGCGCATGATCCGGCGCGTGCTCACCTCCAGTTGCAACCGGCGACCGTCCTTGGCGATGAACTCAATCTCGTTTTGGCCGGCCTCGCCGAATTTCCCGGAAAGCAGCTGGTCGAGCAAATGACGTTGCTCGGGGGCGATCAACTCGCGCAGGTTGAGCTTGAGCAACTCCAGCCCGTTGTAACCGAGCAACCGCAGTCCGGCCGGGTTCACCGAGGTGAAATTCCCCTCGCGATCGTGAGTGTAGATGAAATCGTTCGCGTTCTCGAACAGCTCACGGAACTGTCGCTCCAGTTGCTCCTCCCGCTCCAGCCGCAGGCGCAAGTCCGCCGTCTGCTCCTGCACCCGCCGCCGCAGGGTCACGCCCCAGAAAATCGCCAGCAGCATCAGCAGCGAGAGGGTGCCGACCGCCGCTGCCGTGTGCTCCAGTGTCCACCACGAGGGGCGGGAGATCACTGTCACGTCCCGCCAGCTCCGCAGCAGCAACCGGAAGGAACGCGGATGGAATTCCGTGTCCAACTCGGCGGCATACACGCCGGTCAGCCGAGCCAGTGACCCGGGCGCAATTTCCTCCAATCGCCGTTTGCCGGGGTTTGGCTCCAAAACGGCGTCAATGACCCGCGGACCAAATTCAACCGTAAGGACTTGAGCGTTACCCCGGATGGCCTGGCCCGTCACCCTTCCCGTGAGCTCCACCAGCGTGGCTTGAAACTGGTTGGTGAGAGCCTTGGCCGGGTCCAGCACGCGGGCAATGACCGGCGTGCCGTTTGTCGTGGCGCGCACGACCGCCTCCTCCAGCACAGGCAGGCGATCCGCCAAACCGGGGAAACCGGCCGCCTCAACGAACGTTTCGCGAACAACATTTGTGGCGCCAGCCTTGGGACGCACAAGGATGCCGCCGTTTGTGTCCTGCAAATAGAAAGAGGAGTCGGGCAAGGCCAGGGTGACCATGCCTTGAATGCGCGCGCGATGCCGGCTCTCGGACGTGGAATGGTATTGAAGCAGTTCGGCGATGGATTGGGCCGGGGATTGGAAGGGGTCCGAGGAGCCTTTTTCCTCCACGCGCACTTGTGACCAGCCAGGCACATAGAATTGGATGCCCCGCAACTGGCGGCGGTCGTCAAAGAGCGTGGCGCACGCTCCGCGAATTACCACGGTGGAATCGATCAGGTTGGGAGGAGTTTGCTCCGTGGTGGGAGCCAAATTCACCCGCAATACCCCCTCGCCGGTGGACAGCGTGAGAATTGGATGCTCATTCTCGACGGTAAAATCCCGCACCACTCCCCGGACGGCCACCCACTGGCTGTCGCGGGTGCCGTCCATGAGCGTCTGCACGGCCACCGGCCGGGCGACGGGAAATTGCCCTTCACCGGTCACTTTGATCTCCTCGGCCACGATCACCGGGGCATAATCGCCCGGCCCGCTGTGCCCGCGAATCTCCGCTTTTTGGCCCGCGCGGACATCAAACGTTTTGCCGCCTGAATCGACAAAAATTCCGGCGGAGTCGTCCTGGAAGAAAATCAGGTGATAGGCCGGGTCGTGGTAAGTGACCACCCCGCTCACACGCACGGGATAACCACGCCCTGCTTCGCGCGAGGAGAGATCGCGCACCGGCAGGACGCGGCGCTACTCCGGCATCTGGGGATTCGCGGAAGTCGTGGCGGGAGCGGGAGATTCCGCGGCGCGGAGGTTTCCAATCAAGAGGCCGACGTTGAATATCGTCAACCAGGCCAGTAACCGCGCACCAAGGGGCGCTGGAAAACTCCTTCCTCTCCGGCAAAGCATGATCCAGCTGCGCCGGAACTTGGTTCCCCCGCAACTGTTGTTAACGACACGCCTCTGACGGTCGAATAAATGCAAAGCCTGGTTTTGCTCGCGGAGCCGCTGGTTTGATTTCCCTGAGGCTAACAGGTTCCAGCTTCCAAAGCAATCCTGTCGTGAGGCAAGAGCGGACGAACGCGGGGAGGAAAAATGGCGTAACGTCCTGGGAGGACGAGCCGCGGAGCATGGTGGCGGAGAAGGCGCCGCCGTCAGCCGGGGAGACGAACGGGGCTGGCATTGCTGCCAGCCCCGTCTCTTTCCGTCAGAAAAAACTAGACTTTGACCTCGGCGCGCTGCTTTTTGACCAGCTTGGCCTTGTTGTTCTTAAGGTAATCCTGCACGGTCCGAATGCCACCCAGACTAATCGGCACGCGCTTCTTGTCCCGAAAATGCTTGTAATGGGTGAGGGTCTTGCCAACTTCCAAAATCTCGATGTATTCTTCACCCACCTGCCACAACTGCCCCTTCGCCAAAGTGACGGCTTGGATTCTATTCTTCGTTTTCATAACAAACAATTGAACCGCCAGTATAGCAGGGACACGGCAGGATTCAATCCTTCATTCGCCATCCGTTGAATCAGGGCCGGCAAAAAAGGGCCTTAACGGCACAAGTGCCAATTTGCAACAATTTGGAAACAAAACAGTTGCGTCAATATCGCGATATTCGCCCTGGGGCCAGCCAGTTCGGAAAAATATTTCAATCCAGGCTCCAATGCCACAACGAAGGTTTGCCAAACCAAACCCCATTCCGTATTGGAACGGCATGACACTGGAAGACCATTTGGGGGATATAATCCGCAAGGCGCGGTTGATGAAGAATATCACGCCTGAGACCATCGCCCAGGCGACCGGCCTGAGCTTGGACGAACTGACCCGGCTGGAGGACTCGGGCAGCGCCCCAAAGCCGTTAAACTATGCCGCGCTCGGGGCGTTGACCGGCCTGAACGCGGCCAAACTCGAAGGCATCGCCAAAGGGTGGCTGCCGCAACCGCCGGATTTGAGCCTCTGCCGGGAAATTCGGCAGTTCACCACTAGTGAAAACGGCATGGCGGTGCATAACTACTTGGTGTGGGACGAGGTAACGCGGGAAGCCGCGTTGTTCGACACCGGCTGGAACGCGGACCAAGTTTTCGCGGCAGTCGAGGAAAACCAGCTCCAGTTGAAGCACTTGTTCATCACCCATACGCATCACGATCACGTCGCCGCCATGACGGTGGTGCGCGAGCGATTCCCGAAAATCCACCTCCACACCAACGCCAAATCCGCCCCCCCCCAGCACCGGAACCGTGCCAATGATTTCATCCACCTCGGCAGCCTGCGCATCACCAATCGTGACACGCCCGGCCACGCCGAGGACGGCGTCACTTACATCATTGGCACTTTCCCGGAGGACGCTCCGAACGTGGCCATTGTCGGCGACGCGATTTTTGCCGGATCAATGGGCGGCGCAAAAGAGCATGGAGACTTGGCGAAGAGCAAGGTGCGCGACCAAATCTTGACCTTGCCGGCGGACACTTTGATTTGTCCAGGCCACGGACCGCTCACAACCGTCGGACAGGAAAAGGCGCACAACCCGTTTTTCTGAAAGCAGGAAACGGTATTTTACCGCGGAGCCAATGCCGGTTGACCGGCTTCTTTCAGCCGGTCATTGAGAAAGCCGAGCCACACGGGATCGGGGTTCCAGATTCTCCGCATGTCCCGCTCGGCATCGGCGCGAGTCGCCTTGGCGCGCAACACGCGGTGGAGAAACACAAACACGGAAACCCGCCAGTTGGCCGCGCAGTGAACATACACTTGTTTGCCCGCGAGGCCGTCCATCAAAGTCGAGAACATCGTGAAA
>CAZMLP010001138.1:0-4894 GCA_964566745.1 uncultured Verrucomicrobiota bacterium
GGAGGAAAAAGAGCGGTGTCGGTTGACAGGAAGGCGAGCTTCAATTGATCAACGGGGGTTTCCGCGTCGCCAACGGTGAAGGAAAGCGGGCCGATTTGCGTGTTCAAACTAACCGTCTGGGGCGGAATTGTGGAGATGGTCGGGGGCTGATTTGGTGGCAACACCGCGACCGTAAATGTGGATTGATTAGCTCCGCCAATGCTGTTGGGAACTGATGGCGTCAACGTGATGACCACAAAGCCCACGGCTGCAGGAGTGATGGTGATGGTTCGGTCGATTCCTGTGCCCCCGATTACAATGTTACTCTGGGGAATAACGGCCGGTTTATCAGGATCGGCCGTCACTGATGCGTTGGACAAATCGGAGTCAATGTCCTGCAAAACAAAAGAGATCGGACCAAGGGTTTGACCTAGATGGACTGTTTGATTCGGGATTGCAGAGATGGTGGTCGGGTCGTCCGTTGAATTTACCGCCAGATCAAAAGTCGCGAGGAAACTGCCGCCTTGAGGGTCCCTTGCAATGATAGTGATGGTTGTAACACCATTTTGGTTTGTCAGCGTCGTGAGCGTCATCGTTCGGCTGACTCCAGAGCCGCTGAGAACGATGCTTTCGTTGGGCACAAGATTGGTGTTTGCCGAGCTGGCGGTGAGAACCACGCTTTCTGTGTCATCTTTCCCATCGGGATCCTCATCAGCCACTAAAAAATTAATAGGGGCGATGAGAGCGTCTTCGGAAGTCGGAAGAATGAGTTTGTTGCCATCCAGCTTAATCAAGGGAGAATTGAATACGACAAGAGGAGGCGGATTTTTGCCTACAGAGGTAATGTTAAACGCAAACGCGGTGGTCTTTTCACCGTCGGTAACAATAAGCGTGACTGTGCTGGTACCCGTAACGGGCATCGTTACTTTCAATGTTCGCAGCGTGCCACTGCCGCCAAAGACAAGATTACCATTTGGCAGCACCGTTTGGTTGGAGGATTGTCCGCTAACTACCAGTTCACTTGCCGGACTCTCGGTATCGTTTACAATAAAGTCGATCGTCGCCGGAATTCCTTTTGTGACAAATTGATCTCCCAAGAAGCCGATGGAAGGTGCCGCGTTTTGTGCCACCACCTTTACCAGCGTCGGTATCGAGGCGATGGTCTGCTCGGTGCCGTTCGGAAAGCCAACTGTGACGCGGGCGCTTAGAAGATAGTTACCAATATCCGTAATTGTATCCGTGGCGGTATAGAGCGGCACGGTGGCGGGAAATCCAACAGCAGTGATGTTTTGATCATTGCCGTCGCTCTGGTAAAAATCAACGTGCTTGACCGTCGCGTTGGCAGCAGTGGTTACGGTTGCTTTCAAAGAAATTGTGGCCGGGCTGCTATAAACCGTCCGAATCGGGTCAAGTTGTATGGTGGCGGGCAACTGTCCGGCATGAGTGGCAGTGCCGCCAGCCATCGGCCAGGCGGTGGGCGCTGGAAGAAAGGTGCCCTTTAACGCGTACAAGGTGCTGTCAAACGAGCCGGTATAGATCGCTCCATCGGGTCCAATGGTTGTTGACGCGTGAATTAACCCTTCGGTGGAAAACTCCCAGGCTTTGGTTCCGTCCCGGTTTAACGCGGTTATTCGCCCCGTGCTCTCCGGCGCTTCAGACCCAAAGAAAATGGTTCCGTCCGAGGCCACGGCCGGGGTTGATTGGATGGCGCCCGCCGCCCTGTATTGCCATTTGAGTGTGCCATCCTGGCGCACGGCGTAAAGATTTCCGTCTTGCGAGCCGAAATAGATCGTGCCGTCCCGGCCGATGGTCGCGGAGCCAATGACTGCGGCCTTCGTCAGGAATTTCCATTTCACAGAGCCGTCGGCCGGGTTGAAAGCATATAAATAATTGCCGCCGCCAACGAACACCGTGCCGTCCGGGCCTATGGAGGCCGAGGATAGAATCTGACCCTCCACATCAAAAAACCACTTGGTCGTCCCGTCGGACAAGAGGGCATAGAAACGCCGGTTGTAGTTGCCAACATAGACGGTGCCGTCCGGAGCGATGGTCGGAGAGGCAAAAACATTTCCGTTCAAAGCCCACACCAGGTTTGCTGTGCTGGCCGTCTTTTTCTTCTGCGTTCCATCCGGGTTGAGAGCATAAACGGTGTTGTACTGAAAACTGGCGAAGTAGATTCCGCCGTCCGCCCCGATGGCGGGAGAGGAGTAGATTTCCCCTCCCACGGGAAATGGCCATTTTTTAAAGCCGCTGGGAGTGACCGCCCAAACCAGGGAGTTACCATCGCTTTGAATCGCTCCCACGTAAATTGTGCCATCTGGCCCTACTGCGGGGGAGGTGCGAATGTGTGTGCCGAGGGCAAGAACCCATACATTGTTGCCGGCGCGGTCGAGCGCGTACAGATTTCCGTCATTCGACCCAAAGTAAATGTTGCCGTCCGTGGATTTGCCGAGGACAGGGGCAATGGCCGGGGCGGTGAAGATGGTATCGCCGGTTTGGTAAGTCCAGAGGAGCGTCCCGGGCTGTTGCGCTTGGACGCCAGTTACCAGCAAAAGCCAGCAAAACAGACTGGCGACGAACGCTTTTGACTGCATAGTTTGGATAAGGAACAAGGCCCGGCGGGCAGGCAGGGCGTGGGATCGGCTCCGCCTGCGGCGGTGGACCCGAGGGTTCTGCTGAGCGGGACGATTCGGCATCTCTGGCCGGGAGACAATCAATTTTTTCATTCGCGCGCGTCCACCGCCGGTTTTTGGGGTGCATGCAGCAAATTTCTAACCAATTTCGGGCGCGCGTCGATGTTTGCGCGGCAATCGGTCACTCCCGTCTTTGGCGCCGGATTTATTGGCCATGAACTGTTTGCGAAACAACCACGCCGCTGCGCTGTTCCTGGCATGTGAGGCGGCGGAATGCTTTCCAGTTCCAAATTCACCGTTTTCGGGCTTGCCTTTTTGAGGTTCCCCCCAAAGATTCCGCTCCCTAGATGAGTTCAGAAGCGACGGAATCAGCGGGCATGTACGAGTTTTTGGCCTGGCTGGAGATCAATAAGAAGCGCCTCGCCATTGGCGTGGGAGTGGCCATTTTGGCCGGTTTCGCCTATTACACTTATTCTTGGGCGGCTGAGCGGAAGGAGCAGAACGCCAGCGAGGAACTGTTGAAGGCGCAGTTGAAGAGCGATCCTGCGGAGGGCGCGGCCTCCACCGGGCCAAGTTCCGGCGCGTATCTGAAGGTGGCGACAGATTTCTCGGGAACCCAAGCCGGCGGCCGGGCCGAGTTATTGGCGGCGGAAGCCTATTTCAACGAGAAGAACTTCGCCGCGGCGCAGGAGCAGTTTGCCAAGTTTCGTAACAATCATCCGGACAGCCCGCTGGCCGCGTCGGCGGCTTTTGGCGTGGCGGCCTCCCTGGATTCCCAGGGCAAGCTGGCGGAGGCGATTGCCGGTTACCAGGAGGTGGCCACCCGTTACGCAAGCTCCTCCGTCGTGACCCAGGCCAAGCTGGCCATGGCGCGGGCGCAAGAGGCTGCCAGCAAACCCGACCTCGCGCTGAAAATTTACGATGAGCTGGCCAGCCCGAACAATTACAGCGCGTTCACCACGGAGGCCAACGAGTTGCGGGATCAATTGTTGAACAAGCACCCCGATTTGAAGGCCGCCTCGACCTTGGTCAAGCCCGTTTCTGTGACGACCAACGCGGCAGGGCAGCGGATCACCCTCACCCCTGTGGCCACGACCAACTCGACAGGCAAAGGCGGGACCAACAAGCCGTCCCCGCAGATCAAACTGACGCCAGCCACCACTCCGTCCGGGGCGACGGCGCCGGCGGCTCCGGTCAAGAAGTAACGCGGCGGCCGGGGCGGCGCTATTGCTCGCCCGGAGTGCTCCGCGCATGTGACAAGACGCATTTTTCCAACACATGAGAATCACCATCATTGGCACTGGTTACGTGGGGCTGACCACCGGCACCTGTTTCGCGGAGGCGGGGCACACCGTCATCTGCGTGGATAATGACGAGTCCAAGGTCAAGAAACTCCAGGGCGGCGGAATTCCGATCTATGAGCCGGGCCTTGAGGATCTGGTGAAAAAGAATGTCGCGGCCGGCCGGCTGCGCTTTACGAGCAGCACGGCGGAGGGCGTGGCCAACTCCCTGGTGGTGTTCATCGCGGTGCCGACGCCGCCGCAGGCGGACGGCTCGGTGGACCTGAGCTTTATTGAGCGCGTCGCGCGGGACATCGCCGGCGCGATGACCGATTACAAGATCATCGTGGACAAAAGCACCGTCCCGGTGAAGACCGGCGAGAAGGTGGCCGAGACGATCAAGCGCTATTGCAAGAGCAAGGTGGAGTTTGATGTCGTCAGCAACCCGGAATTTTTGCGTGAGGGGTTTGCCGTCGAGGATTTGATGCACCCGGACCGCGTGGTGATCGGCGTCACCTCGCAGCGGCCAGTGGCGGCAATGAAAGAGGTTTACACGCCGTTTAACGCCCCGATCATCGTCACGGACATCAATTCGGCCGAGTTGATCAAGCATGCCGCGAACTCGTTCCTGGCGTTGAAGATTTCCTACATCAACGCGATCTCGGTCGTTTGCGAGGCGACGGGCGCGAACGTCCAGGAAGTGGCCAATGGCATCGGAATGGACGAGCGCATCGGGCGCCGGTTTTTGAACGCGGGCCTCGGTTTCGGTGGCAGCTGCTTCCCGAAGGACTTGAGCGCGTTTATCAAGATCGCCGAGCAACTGGGCTATAATTTCTCGCTGCTCAAAGAGGTGCAGCACATCAACGCCGCGCAGATGGACCGTTTCGTGAAGAAAATCACGGACACGCTCTGGGTCTTGCGCGAGAAGAAAATCGGAGTGCTTGGCCTGGCCTTCAAGCAAAACACCGACGACATTCGCATGTCCCCCGCCATTGACCTTTG
>CAZMLP010001139.1:0-3893 GCA_964566745.1 uncultured Verrucomicrobiota bacterium
GAGGGCGTGGACGAGAACATCAGCCACATTGATGTGACCGCGTTCAAGAAGATGATCGAGAAGGCGGTGGCGGCTTACCCGAACTTCAAGGTGGCGGCGACCACGCTCCGCGCGGTGAAGACCGCGACGATCAATGACTGGAGCGCCATCTGCTGGGCGGGCGGAAACTTCTATGCGGCGGCGCAACGGCCTGACATGGAGATTCTGGACCGCGTCGGCGGCGGCGACAGCTTCGCGTCCGGGCTGGTGTACGGCTTGATGACGTTCAACGACGCGCAAAAGGCGGTGGAGTACGGCGCGGCCCACGGCGCGCTGGCGATGACCACCCCCGGCGACACCTCGATGGCCTCGTTGAAAGAGGTCGAGGCGCTGGTCAAAGGCGCGGGCGCCCGCGTGCAGCGGTAAAGCTCCGACTAAATCACAACTTCGGAAGAATTATTTCGCGCTGGTGGCAACGCCAGCGCGAATCTGTTGTACGGAACTTTTGCTTTGCCATAACTCGCGGGGCGGAAAACACACGACCGTGGCACGTCCACGCAAAATCCCCTTTTTAACGGTTTGCGCGTGCAGTGAAAGTATCACCGGTAAAGACGGCTCGTCGGAGCCTCGCCCTATCATCGCGGGTCGGCCTGACTTCCTGATGAATTCGGCGCCCAACGGCAGTTTGCGGCGGAAACTGGCCCAGCCCTAAAGCAAATCTGCTACGGTGGGCGAGGCTCTGACGATCCGTTCTTTTCCGCCTTTTACAGCGTTGCCAACTGAGGTTGCGGCAGCCCAAAATAAATCATCGAATTAGAGTTGTTTGCGGAAGTCTCATTGACATTGAGAGCACGATCAAGCGCCCAGGGGTCGCGCTGATGCTTGCATCCGTTTCAGAATATTCTCGGTGATGCGTTGGACGCGCGGGTCGGGTCCGGGTGGCGTCGTATAGGCGGTGGGCCGTTTGTACCCGGGCGGCTCGGCCAGACCGTCGCTCCACCAAATGGTCGCGGCGTTAAAGACGAAATTGCCCTTGGGTCCCGGATAAGTCGTGGCGGTGTAGGTGCCGCCGTTGGGTTGGCCCGGCTTGGAGTAAGTGAGGCCGGTCGCAACAATTTCCAGCCCGTCGAGACGGGCGGGATCGCCATGCCATTCCCAACCGACGATGCCCTTGATGCTGTCCCCCTTCTGCATGCCGGTGCCCGCGAAAATCCAATGCTCCGGCAACGCGCAAGTCCAGTCCGCGCCGCCGGTCACGGGCGGGATGCTGCGGGCGCCAATGAGCAGATTCGCATTCGGGCTTTTGTGCGGCAGCTTGGCCATGGCAACGAAAGGCTCGGGCGGTTCCGGGGGGGAAAACACATCCACCCGCTCGAAGACGCGATTGCCCACGCCACCCGTGTCCGGCGAATGGAGAATGCGCCCGCAACAAGTATTGCCAGAAAGAAAGGCGACGTTCAGGCCGGCGGCGATGGCCTCCCGCATGTGATTGAACATCTCGATGGACCAATACTCGTCATGCCCCACGGAGAGGAATCCCTTCGCGCGCAACAGGCCGTTGTAATCCGTGTGCGTGTCGAGGTTCGAGATGTAGGTGACGTCGTGGCCGTGTTGCTCCAGCCAGTATGTTAGCGGGAACTCGAACAGCAAAAACTCCCCCGAACCGGTGGTGAGTGTGTAATCGTTGAAGGCCTGGCAATACTTGCCATAGGGCCGGTTGAAGCCCACCTGCACCTTGTCGCCCCAATACCACTCGGAATTGCCATCGTCATAGAGCGCGAACTGGTTGGGCCAGCGGTTGTAGGCCTGCCAGGTATTGTCCGAGCACTGCACGATGAAGTCCGCCGGACGGTCATCGCGCACGACAAAAATGACGTGGCTCTGGAAGCCGTTGCGCAAAGCGGTGAGTTTGCCGAGATAGACACCGCTCACCCAGTCATCCGGGATGGTCAACTCATAACACGAGTCCCATTGGCAATCGCGCAGACGCTTCGGACCGACCGGCGGGTCGTTTTGGGTGGTTCCCTCGAACGGCCCGATGGTGAGCATGTGCCGGCCGCCCGCGCCGCCGTAGTAGCCAAGACGATAGATGCTCAACGTGAACGGCGAGGAGGGATTGGTGCTGACAAAGAACTTGATGGAATCGCGCGCCCGCAAGCTGGTTTGCGAGCAGTAGCCCTCGATCCACGGACAGCGATACTTGGTCTTGGGATCTATCTGACTGCGCGTTAGCATCCAGTCTCTGGTGCCCGCGCGCTGGTTTTCGCGGCGAATCAAGTCCGGCTGGGATTTGAACGCATTCATGCCAGCGCCGCGGGAGCCGGAGGCAAGCGAGCAACCGGACAGCGCGGCTGCGGCGCCAAGGCCCGCCACGCCTTTCAACAAGTCGCGACGGGTCATCGCGTCCGAACCGGGGGAAGTGTTTGAGGCACGAGAAAGTGGGGCGCGCGACTTGGCTTTCATGGCGGGAGATTACCCGCTTTTGCCGGAATTGCCAGACGACGTTTTGGAATCACGAACTGGCGCTGGTATAGTGCCGCAGCGACTTGCGCCAGACCGCGTCGGAGAGGAGATAACAAATGGCGCAAAACAGCACCAGCAACGCCACCTCGCGCGGCGAGCCGAGCTTGTCGATGAGCAGTTTCACCGGGACATTGCTCACCAGCAGCATCGGAATGGCGAAGGTGAATACGGTCTTGAACACGCCACGAAACGCCGCGTCCGGCAGGCGCGCGATGCTGAACAAACTGTAGTAGCTCCAGACAATTCCCCCTGCCCTCACCGTCCAAAAGCTGATGCTGCAAAGCATGAACATGAGCGAGTAATGCAAAAGCACGCCCGCGACCACGCACGCGGCGAATCCCAGCACGCGCCACCAGTCCGGCACAAGGTGCATTTGCCAGGCGGCATAAGCCATCACGCCCAGACCGGAGGCCGCGTTGACGAAGCCACCCAGGTCCACCTGCCGCATGGAAACGAGAAAACGCGTGCTGGCCGGCATGAGCAGCATGAAATCCAGTTTGCCGGTGCGGACCAATTCCGAGAGTTGCGTGCAGTTCGTCAGAAAGATCGATTGGAAGAGTTGCTGAATGAGCTGGCTGGCGCCAAAAAGCATGACCACCTGCCATTTCGACCAGTCGCCAATGTGGTCCGTGTGCATATAGATCACCCCCACAAAGCAAAGGTGCAATGCGAACCACATCCCCTCCACCACAATCCAAAGCAGGAAACTGGATTTGAACCCCATCTCGCGCATCACGGAGTTACGCCAGAGGGCGCCGTACAGGCCTAGATAACGGCGGAAACTGTTTTGCGAAGCCGCGGGTTGGGATGATTTGGATGACATGGCGTCGCTCATTGGATCAGCCTCCCACAGCGGAATATTTCTGTATCCCCCGCGCCCACACCCAGCGCGCGATAACGTAAGTCAACACCACCCAGCCCGCTTGAATACCCAAGCCCTGCCACAAAGCCGCGCCGGAGATGTGCCCCATATAGACGCTAATTGGAAAATACATCACATAAGGGAACGGCGTGAGGTTAAGCGCCTTGGCCAGCGCGGGCGGCAGGATGTCCAACGGGAAAAGGTGCCCGCTCGCGATGTATTCGAGCGCGTATTGCATGAAAATGAATGTGGCCACCTCAAGCACCCAAAACGCCAGCAGCGCGAGGGTGTAGGAGATGAAAAATTGGAGCAGCCCCGCGAGAAACACCGACACGAGAAAGGCCGCGAGCGCCAGTCCGCTCGCCGGACCGGTGAAATAATCCCGCATACAAAAGATAAACACGGTCACCGGAATCACCGCCACGGTCGTGTAGATTACCCGGCCAGCCAGGTAGAGGCAGAAGCGATACCAAAGATAATCAATTGGTTTCAGCAGGAACTGGCTGATGTTGCCGTCCTTGATGTCCGC
>CAZMLP010001140.1:0-8745 GCA_964566745.1 uncultured Verrucomicrobiota bacterium
TTGGACGTTCGCGGACCTCGCAGCGCGAGGTCCCTACCACCGGAGGCCACAGATTCAATTAATTCGCTCTAGTTCATTGCCCGGCGGCGTCGAAAGCCGGCGCCGCCGGGCTGACATTCCCTCCGAGTCTGGCGTCATGCCATACTCTGCGCGACAGACGGCTTTTTGACTGCAACGCCGCGATTCCAATCAGGCAATCAGCAGAACCTCTCTGAAACGCGGAACCACCACGCCGTGGCGCGTAAAATTTTGTTCACCACGGCGGTCCGTCAAAATCTTCGGGGAGATTTCCGTGATTTCGAGATTCGCCGTGCATATTCAAGCGGGTGATTATGGCGTATTGCACGCCGGGCAAGACAGTCTCGCTCGCAAAGCCTCGGGTTGCCCATTATTTCAAGGAGAGGCTGATTGCTTTTATCAGGGCGCGCGCGGTTGGCCTTCAAGTTGCTATCCACCCAAGCGAGATGTTTGAAAATCGCGCCCGCCTCCGAATCGATACCTCTTCTAGGACGCGTGAGTCGGCGTCCGCGTTGGCGGCAAAGCCGATTCCTCCACCGGTCCACACACCAAAACCGCCGCCACGCCTCCCCTTGGGCGCCAAAGCCATCTCCACGCTATTCGACGAATTCAACAAGCAACCAAACCACCTAGATAATTGTGAATACGCATGTAATTGAATTGAACTACTCCAACTTCGAGCAGGAAGTGCTGCGGGCCCAACAGCCGGTGCTCGTCGAATTCTGGGCAGATTGGTCGGCGCCGTGCCGGGAAATGGTGCCGATGCTTGAATCAGTCGCCGAGGAGGATGCCGGGAATCTCAAAGTCGCCCGGGTGAACGTGGCGTATCACGAGACACTCACCGATCAGTATGGCGTTCGCGCCGTGCCCACGCTGCTACTTTTCAACCAAGGCGGCCTGCGCGACCAAATCGTAGGACGAACCACCGCGCATGCGGTGCGCGAAAGCCTCGCGCGCCTGGGATGAGGATTTTTGGAACAACATCAGAGGCGCCGTAATGCCGTTGTGTGGCAACATCGACACTCGGCGCGTCGTCGCCTCTCGTCGCTCAAGCTCCGGGCACGTCAAAGGCCGGAGCGGCCGGGCCTTCATTTAAAGCGAGCATGGATGACTCGGCAGGCCCCTCGCCCGCAAGTAGCGGATCGTTCAGAATGCAGAGGAAATTGGCCGGACTATCACCCTGTTTTTTCCTTCCGAGATTTTCGTAAAAATTTATTGCGTAGCTATGTGGCTACAATATATGTGTAGCCACATAGCTACACGATGAATTTAAGACGAGATGTGTTTCAAGCCATAGCGGACCCGACTCGCCGGGCCATCCTTTTGCTGGTCGCCTCGCAATCCATGACGGCCGGGGCGATTGCGGCAAACTTCGGCACCGCCCGGCCCACCGTCTCCAGGCACCTCCAAATCCTGGCCGAGTGCGAGTTGCTCCGGCAAGAGCAGCAGGGCCGGGAAATCCACTATCATTTGAATCCTGAAAAGATGAGGGAGATCGCCGACTTTATTGAGCCGTTCCGCCAGATGTGGGACGAGCGGTTTAACAAATTGGAGGCCGTCATGAGAAATTACAAATCCGCCAAATAGAACGTTATGGAGCGAAAAACAAAAGTCAGCGCCGAGGAAGGCAAACAAGAACTGGTGGTGACGAGGGAATTCGACCTGCCGGTGGAATTGCTTTTCCAGGCGCACACCGAACCGGCCATCGTCGAGCAATGGATGGGAACAAAAGTGCTGAAATGGGAGGCTAAAAAGCACGGCGGCTGGCAAATCGAAACCCGAGATCCCGGCGGAAACCCGGTGTTCCGGGCCAACGGAGTGATCCACGAATTCATCCCGAATCAAAAAATCGTCCGGACCTTCGAAATGGAGGGCACGCCATTTGACGCCCAGCTTGAGTTCCTGGTATTTGAAAGAGTCACGGACGACACCAGCAAACTCGGCATGCATGTGGTCTATCGTTCCACGGCCCTTCGGGACCAGATGTTGAAAATGGGCATGGTTCACGGCATCAACATGGCGCACAATCGGCTGCAAGATGTGGTCGCCAAGCTAAACGCCAAACCATGATCCGGTCGAAATGAACTTCTGACATGAAAAGAGAAAATGGAGGGGCGAAAAGCGCGACGAAGAAAACAGCCACGCGCCCCCGTTCAGGCGCAGATAAAACAGACGGGGAAAGCGCCTTGCTGGCAAATATCACCGCGATGCCTGAGCCAGATCGTGTCCTGGCCGAAAGGCTTCACAAGATTGTCAAAACCAACGCCCCAAACCTCGCGCCAAAGCTCTGGTACGGGATGCCCGCGTATGCCAAGGAGGGCAAGGTCGTCTGCTTCTTCCAGAGCGCCGCGAAGTTCAAAACGAGGTACGCGACGCTCGGCTTCTTGCACGAGGCGAATCTCGATGATGGAGCCATGTGGCCGACGGCATTCGCGCTGAAAGATTTGACGGCTGCCGAGGAGGCCAGGATCAGCGCGCTTGTGAGGAAGGCGGTGGGTTGAGGATGGAAATTGTCACGGCTGTGATAACGGCGAGCCATTGCGCCGTTCCTGATGTGGCCTATTCCTCCCCGTCCGCAGGCCCCGGAGACTCTCCCGCCTCCATAATCAAGCCGCCGACATTGGCATACCTCTGCAAATACCTGACTGCCACCGTCAAATCTTTGGGCCACGGACAGGTGATGGTCAGTGGCGAGGCGGTCGCGGGGTGGAGGATGGCCAGTTCGGCAGCGTGCAGCGCCACGCGCTGCAGCAGGGGACGCTCCTTCTTTCCGCCGCGCAAGCGGTAGGAGGATTTCAGACGCGAAAGCCAGAGCGCCTCGCCGCCGTAATTCGCGTCACCCACCACGGGATGCCCGGCATGCTGGAGGTGAACGCGAATTTGATGCGTGCGCCCGGTGACGGGATGGCAGCGAAACAGGGTGAATCCTTTAAACCGCTCCATCACCTCAAACCGCGTGAGCGCCTTCTTGCCATCCTTCTTGCGAACTTGGATCACCCACGGCTTGGCCGGATGCGGCCCGAGCGGGGCATCCACCTCGAAAGAGTCCTGCGCCGCGACGCCCTGCCCCAGCGCCACGTAAGTTTTCCCGGGTTTCTCCGTGCCAAACTGGTCGGCCAGTTTGACCAGGGTCGGTTTGTCCTTCGCCAAAAGAAGAATACCGGAGGTCTCAAAATCCAGCCGGTGGGCGTTCGCCAGATAGGTGATTCCGCCTTCCCTCGCCCATTTGGCCCCGCGCGCAATGTCCTGATGCAACAGGCGCATCAGATTTGGGCGCTCTGGATCGTAACGGTCTGGCGAGGTGAGCAGCCCGGAAGGCTTGGCCACCGCCAGCAACTGGTCATCCTCCCACAGTACCGGGATTTCCCAGAATTCCTGGGTGGCCGGGGAGGAAAGCTTGATGAATGGTGGCACCGGCTGGAGAGCGGCCGGCCGGGGCAACCCGGCCTAGTTGGCCGTGCCTTTCTTTTTCCCGACTGCCAGGTTCACCTTCTGCATTTCCTTGCGGAACCACTCGTTGAACGCCTCGTATTGCGCGCTTCGCTGCATGGTCTTCTCAAAGTCGGGCAGCTCGGCTTTCATCTTCGCGTCATCCACTGGCAGCACTGACTTGAGATGCACCACAAAACCGCCCTCGCGCGAACTGGTGAAATTGCTCGCCTTGCCCGGCGCCAGATTGAACGTGACATCCTTGAACTGCGAGAGAGGGGCCTTGGACTCCACCTCCGGCAACGCCCGGGTGCTGCGGGCGAACGGGGGAATCTGGAGCGGGGTCACCTTGGCAGCGGCGCACGCGTCGGCAAACGTTTTGCCTTTGCCCACCTCAGCGTTCAAGGTCGTCTGGAAATCGGCGCCCGCTTTGCGCGCGGCCTTCAATGCCTCGCTGTTGCGGTAATCGGTCGTCACCTTCTCGCGCACCTGTTCGAACGGCTGAATCTCGCTCGGGAGGCGTTTCTTGAAACAGAGCACATAGACGGAGTCCGCGCCCATCACCACGGCCGAGTAAGGCTCCTCGGAGGTCAACCGCATGGCCGCGTTGGCGATCGCCTTGCTATCGAGCATGTCTTGCGGGCCGGTCTCGTCAAACGGCTGGGAGGTCTTGACCGTGTAACCGCGCGCGGTGGCCAGCTTGGTGAACGCCTCGGGCGAGGAAGCCTCGGTTCCCAGCGCCTCGACGAACGTGTTCGCCTGCTGGCGGGCCAGGTTCTTGGCCAGTTGCGATTGCAACTCGGACTTGATCTTTTCCTTCGCCTGCAACTCGTTGTTCGGCACGCCCTTGTCATCGGTGAAGGCATTGGTCCCGCGCTGCTGGTAAATCTTGTCCACCGTCGGCAGGAAGGCGGGGTCGTTCGTCATTTTCTGCGAGGCGGCATTCAAGAAGCCGTTCGCGGCGACTTGTATGTAATCCACTTGCAGGCGCTCGAAGATCCGGTAATTGCCGATGTTGTTGGAATAATACTGCGAAAGCGCGGCGGGCGTCACGGTGACACTGGCGACATGATTCGAGGCCGAGAAGAAGACCGCCTCGGTCAGATATTGCTCGTTTTGGCGGCGATAAACCGCCTCCGCGTCGCGCGGTGTGATGAGCTTGCCCGTCAGTCCGCTCAAGGAAACCATGTGCTGGATGCCGATTTCGTGCGCCACAAACTCCTGGAAATCAGCCTTCGACACCCCGTGCGGAATCATTTCCCGGGTGATGAACTGCTCATAATTCTCGGGAACGAACGTCTTGTTTTTGTCGCGAAAAGTGTTCGAAATCCACTCGGCCATCGAAGCCTCGCCCGCGTGGATGCCCTGCTTCTTGATCTCGTGAAGCATTAACAGGCGCGAGGCGGTTTCCTGGTCGGCATCGTAGCCCAGCGAGCGGGCGGAGGAATCCGAGTCCGGCCATGTGCCATAATAGAGCCGGTAGCGGATCGCAGCCTCCATCCGGGCCTGCATGTAATCGTCGCGGCTGATCGGCTGGCCATCGATGGTGCCCAAACTCACATCACCACCACCGCGCCCCATGCCGAGTTTCGATTGGGGCGAGAAATAAATGACAAAACTAATGATCACGAAGCCGCTGACAACAACCCACAGCGTCTTCTGATACTTCCGCATCGTGGCCGTAAACATAGCTATTTTTCTGAATCAGGGGCGGCACCCTACCTGCCATGCCGCGAACTGGTCAACGGAAATTAAACCCCAAAACGGGACTCTCCAAGTGCCTTTCTCCGCCCTCTCGCATCCGTGAAAAAATCCTCGTTTGAAGCGCGCGAGATTCGGTCAAAAAATTCCGCGCTTTCCAATCCGCTTGCGTGACCGATAATGTGTTTGCACATGACGCACGAAGGCAAAGCAATGCGCGCCGGGCTGAAATTGATCGGCTGGGCACTGGTTATCCTCTTGATAGTGTTGGGGATCGGCGTCATCGCCTCCTTGCTTGGGAATGTGATCGTCGCGCTTGCCACACTGTTGCTGGGGCTGTGGGTATTGTTTGCGCTTTTCTCGCTCTATTTTTTCCGCGATCCGACCCCACAGGTCCCCCAGGGAGCGGGATTGGTCGTTTCACCCGGTCACGGAAAGGTCGATGTCGTGGATGAGACCACCGAGCCGGAGGTTATGGGCGGCAAGTGCAAACGGGTTTCCATTTTTCTCTCCGTTTTTGATGTCCACGTCCAAAACGCCCCCATCGCCGGGCGGGTCTCGTACTTCAAGCACACCGCCGGCCAATTCTTGAACGCCATGCGGACCGACTGCGCGGATTTCAATGAGAATGTGCTGCTGGGATTTGAATCCCCCGTCAATCCGGTCAACCGGGTGGGCATCCGGCTCATCGCGGGGCTGATTGCGCGCCGCATTGTGCCGTGGGTCAAAACTGGCGACACCGTCGAGCGCGGCGGACGCATCAGCTTGATCCAGTTCGGCTCCCGAGTGAACATCTACCTGCCGCTCGACGCGCGGGTGCGCGTTCAGCCGGGCGACCGGGCGGTGGGAGGTGAAACCATTATCGCGGAGGTTAATCAATAATGGCGGACGATCTCACCCAACGTCCGACTGGCCGAACCGACGCCGGCAAGTTGAAGATTTACTTCCTGCCGAACCTGATGACGGCCGGCAACCTGTTCTGCGGCTTCATGGCCCTCACCAAAATCGTGGAGGCGGACATCCACGCGCCGAACTTCACCTCGATCATCCGGCACGCCCTTTTCTTCATTTTACTGGCGTGCATCTTTGACATGCTGGACGGCCGGCTGGCCCGAATGGGGGGGAAGGAAAGCCCTTTTGGCCGTGAGTTCGACTCGCTGGCGGATTTGATCTCGTTTGGCGCGGCGCCGGCGTTTTTGGTGCATCGCATCGTGCTGCGCGACTTGTTTGGGGACAACCAGGCCATCGGCTGGTTTATCGCCTCGGTCTATTTGATTTGCGGCGCGTTGCGGCTGGCGCGGTTCAATTGCCTCGCGGCCATGCCGGGCGCCAGCGGCGGCGGGGGCGAGTTTCTCGGGTTCCCCATTCCGGCGGCGGCAGGCCTGGTCGCGTCCCTGACCTTGTTTTTGATGTGGCGGGACGACAAAGGGGGCCTAACAACCGGCGTCTGGCGTTATAGCCTGCCGGTCATCATGCTATTTCTTTCCGCCATGATGGTAAGCGAGGTGAAGTATCCCTCGTTTAAAAAGCTGGATCTGCGCGCGAGACGGCCTTTCCTAAAACTGGTGATCACCATCATCGGCATCGGGATGCTCATCATCCTGCGCAATGTACTGCTTCCGATTGCCCTGCCCCTGATCTTCACAGCTTATTTGATTTATGGTTTTATCCGTCCCCGCATCTCCCGGCAAATGATCCGCGAAATCGAGGAGGAGGATGAAGAGGAGGACAGCGACGATAACTTGATGTAACCGCGCCTGGCCGCGCGGGGATTCGCTCACTGTGGAAGACGCGTTCATTCAACTTGCCATCGCCTGGCTGACCGGTCTGGTGAGCGGGTTCGTCGTGTCGATGCCCATCGGACCGACCAATATCACCATTATTAACGAGGCTGCGCGGCGCGGGTTCTTGCGGGGCTGGCTGGTGGGATTGGGGGCGGTGACCATGGACATGGCCTATTGCACCCTGGGCCTGGCCGGTTTCGCGCACCTGTTCGAGTCCCGCCTGATCAAGGCGGCGATGGAGTTGATCAGTTTCATGCTGCTGGCCTTTCTCGGTTTCAAATACTGGCACGCAGCCACCATCAACACGCCGTCCCGCGGCGCGGATGCCCTCACTGAGAAAATTCATCCCAGCAGCGCCTACATGACCGGCCTCGTTCGTGTGCTGGGCAATCCAGGCGTCCTGCTGCTCTGGATTGCCCTGACGGCCAATTTCGTCGCCGGGGAATGGGTGGACCCGCCAATCGCCAGCAAACTCCTTTGCATTCTGGGCGTCGGTCTCGGAGCGACCGCGTGGTTCGCCCTGTTAAGTTGGGGCGTGTCGCGCGGGCACGGCAAGTTCTCCGACAAGACTTTGCTCCGCCTGGAGCATTTCTCCGGTCTGTTGCTCATGGGGGGAGCGGCGGTGATCGGGCTAAAACTCGTTATACTGTTATCGCAACTCAAGCATTGACCGCTCACGGCGGTCCGCCGGGACCACCACCCGCGGCGCCGCTCCCCGGCGTTCCCGTGTTGGCCCCCGGCACGCGAAACGAGACGTAATAGAATCCCTTCGCCGATTTCGCCTCCAAATAGAGCTTCAAGGATCCCTCGGCCGTCACGGTGTGGATGTTCCGGTCAATCGTGCCCGTGCTGCTCAACGCGAATGGCAGAGCGCCCCAACTCAAATCCGCCATCGTCGGGTTGCCATAAACCTCGTAACTATATCCTGTGTATGCCGGAATGGTGATCTCATAGCGCGGATTGCCGCCCACCGGTCCCGCCGCCAGCGCGCCCGCCGCGACGACCAGGCCGGCTCCGTTCGGATAGGTGGGCTCGACCGGCGTAAGGCCCATGACAAAGTCGTAGGTGGTCTCTTGTTCGCCAGTGGTAGTGCCGGACACGGCAATAAAATCCCGGATCACCGATGCGCGTTGCGCCGCATCCGCGATGCCGCTCAACACCGAGTCGTTTGCGTTTGTGGTGTCCCAGGTTTTTCCGCTCGCGTCCCGCGCCACCTCGTTCCAGAAAAGCTGGGTGGTGTAGCGCGTGAGCTGTCCCGGGATGGTGATGCCAAAATGAAAGTGCCGGGTGCGGCCGCGATACAAGCCCGCCTTGATTGTGCGGAAGCGATAAGCGCCGTTCGAGCCGGTGAGGAACTGCCCGAACCCCGCGAAGTTCGCGTCCGCCGCCGGGTTGCGCGCCGCCGAAGCCGAATAGGTGTAGTTCCCTCCATCATCGGCATGCCACAATTCCACCAGCGCCCCGCGGACGGGGTTGCCGCCGCTATCCAGCACACGCCCGCTCACATAGGTGACGATGCCCTTGGCGGCGGTGGTGTTGTCGTTGAGTTGGACAAGGTCATTGTCCTTGTCGAGCGGGATGTTGCCCGCCAGCGGGTAGTAAGGCCCTTGGGTCACTTGCGGCGTCAGCGTCAACGCCTCCGCGAGATAACCCGGCAGTGTGAAGCCAGCCGAGGCCAGCGCCATGCTGCGAAAGAAACGCCGCCGGTCCACCGGGATGTGAAAGATGCCTGTTTTGTTGGACATAAGAGCAAGAAAGTTAACGTGGAGGTTGTATTTTCAGACGACAAGGATTGCGCCCGCAGGACTGGCGC
>CAZMLP010001141.1:0-2798 GCA_964566745.1 uncultured Verrucomicrobiota bacterium
CACCACCGCATCAGATGCGGAAGGCAATTTCACCCTGCCCAACCTTCCGCCTGGTGACGGTCAGGTGGAAATCAGGGACACCGATGGCAAATCTGTTTCTTGCGTGACCCCGGTTCAAGTGCCGGCGGGCGAGACCTTGCATTTACAACTTGGCGGCACGGGCGCCACGATTTCCGGCCGCCTGGTCGCCCCGGCGGGAGTGACGGTCAAGGACTGGCCCGGGCAGATTTCCACCTCGCTCCTGACATCCAAATGGGAAAGTTACGGGCTGCCGGAGGATTTGCGGGGCGAGGCCCAATGGCGATGGCAAATGGCATGGTCGGAAACTGCCGAGGGCCGCGCCCGGCTGCGGTCTTCCGTCCAATATCAAGTGCAGGTGCGCCCGGACGGCTCGTTCACCGTTCCGGAAGTCTTGCCCGGCAGTTATCACCTTTTGTTCCACCTCATCGAAGCGCCACTCGCCTCCGGTCCGGCCACGCCCAACCGAGAATATAATCGCCTAATCGCCCAGTTCGGCGCCGAAATTACGGTGCCAGAGGCTTCAAGTGGCGCTTCCTCGGCCATTGACCTTGGTGACTTGGCAGGCGTGCCGGCCCAATAGGACGTTTGGCCAGAAAGGGGAGCATCGTCTGATCCAATTGGCCATTGACGTTCCGAGCTGCCGCCATACGGAAAAGTGTTGAGAGTTGATCCGGTCGCGGCGAACCAATTGCCAAAAGCATTGTAATCGGAGGTGCCGGTGACGTTGCCCTGGTCATCGGTCAGGAAGCGCACGCTCTGACCATCGTAACCGTAGAAGCTTCGAGTCCATTGACCGTTGATGAGCTGGTCTTGGGACAGGAGTTGCGTGCCGTAGGTGTAGGCCCGCACGACGGCCAGTTCCGTCGGCTGGTTGGGCAAGGGTTGCAACTCCTCGACCACCTGGGCGTAACCGGTCGGGTTGAGGTCGTCGACCACGTAGTAGATGGTGACGGTGTTCGTCCCGGTGGTGACCTTCTTCCAGGCGCGGTTGCCGTCGCAATCGTAGGCCATGTCCACCTCGGCGGACTGGCCGTTGAGGGTGGTCTGGCGGAAAACCAGGCGGTCCTCGAAATCATACTGGTCGGCTACCCGCGAAACAATCCTCGGGCTAGACGTTGGTGTCGGTGGAGAAGAGTTTACCCAGCGGTCGCGTCACCAATGGGATGACCAAATCATTGCAGCGCCCGGCTTCCTTGGCCCATAGCTCCACTGCCCGCGCTCTTCCGCTTTCGCGCACAAAACCAATCCCCCGAATCCGGCGGCGAGGCAGCCGTAAGCGAGATCTTTTGCCGGACCGCTTGTCTTGCCCGAGCCAGTTGCCCCGAGCACGCACACGCCCGTTTGCGCGTCCGCGAGACGGAATGCCTGGCCGTCACCCCAGTCGCGCAAAGGTGTTTGGGGGTGGAACAACGGGAGTCCCTCCTGTCTGCCGGGCGCAACCAAAGTGTGGCAAAACACTGATTTCCTCGGCAAGGCAATTCAAACCTCCGCTTCGTAATTAAGCCTAATTTAGGAGAGCCAAGACGGAGGCGGGGTCACTCCGCCCGACAACCGAAGTGCGGGAAACGACAAGCTCCAGCCGTGCAATTTGAGGCGGCCACTCAAAACTTAATACTCAGCGTCATCCGCAAGTTCAGTCAGCAGCGAGTCAATTTTCCGCTGCCTTGGCAAGACGCTCCCGAAATATCGCGCCGCGATTCCAGCGCCACTCAACGTGAGGACGGCGCCAAAAAAGATTGTCATGGAAGCCAGTTCCCGGCCCGAAACTTTTTGTGATGAATACAATTGATACACGGACAGAACCAGCAGCGGAATCATACTGGCGAAATAAAGGCCCACCTTTTTTAGGCGCAATTGATCCGCGCGATTCGCGGCCTGGGCCGCCCGCAACACTTCCGCCAGCGGCAATTCGCCGTGCACCACGGGACGGGCCGGGTTAAGGTGTCGGCGCAGGAAGTGGAGCGCGAACAACCACGGCACAATCAACAAGGGGAATAACCCCCATCCTGATTCAAGGTCGGCCCTGCCAAGCGCGACGGCACGGATCGCGATGCCCGTCGTCACGGTCAACGCGGCGATTAGGCAGACCAACCAGACCGTTTGAAAGCGACGGCGGCGAAGCATTTGCCGGCTGAACTGTCCGGCCAGACTCCGCTGCCGGTTGGCCGAAAGATCGTTACCCGGAGCGTTCCAGATGTCTCTCATTTCATCGAAGTTCATGTTCTTTTCCTTTCAGACTTTGGGTTAATTGTGTTTTGATACGATTAAGCTTTGCGCCGACGTTGCTTTCCGACAGGCCGAGAACCCCCGCCATTTCGTGATAGCTCAGTCCATCGAGCGACAACAGAATTAGCGAGCGATCAACGGGCCTGAGTTGGTGGATGGCGTGATACAGATGCCCCAACCGCTCCTCCACTTGCGAATCGGCTTCCGGGGCAAAATCGGGTGGCGCGGACGCGACGAACGATTCGACGCGCTTGCGATAATTCTTCTCCCTGCGAATCCACAGCAAGGCCGCGTTGTGGCAGACGCGATACAAATAGGTGGTCGACTTGGCATGATCGCGAAACGCAGGGACGGACTTCCAGACCGCCAGCAAGACCTCCTGAAGCAAGTCGTCGCGGTCGTCACCCGCCGCGAAACCATTGACGATGTGATGGAGAATGGCGCTGTGATCGCGTATCCAGTCGGCAAACCGCTGTTGTTGTTCTGCGATGTCCACGAGTCTTCTTTAACGTAAGAAGCAGCATGCGACGATTTCTTACAAGAAAGTGCAT
>CAZMLP010001142.1:0-2339 GCA_964566745.1 uncultured Verrucomicrobiota bacterium
CGTTATGTCCGGGCGGGAGACAAAGTGCGTGATTCATTCCGTTGAGCTGGTAGGCATAATGAGGGTCTTTCGCGTGTGACAAGAACCAAGGCCCGCGAGCGGATCGTAATCCCGTCGCGCAGCAAAAAAAGATCACTGGCAAAACCAGCCATGCCAGGAGTTGGGTTTTGAATTTCACGAAAAGAACGGTCGCGAGCCGGCGATCAAACCTCCGCCTTTTGTCCTCGCACGGGGACGATCACCTCGGCATTCGGACGCAGTCCCCGCAACGTTCCGCCAAAGGCAAGCGCTTGGTCCTCCTCGCCATGGATAACAAAGATTTTCTTGAGATCACCTTGGATCGCCTGCACGTAGCGGCTCAATTCATTCTTGTCCGCATGACCGGAAAAGGCGTCGAGCGAGGCGATCCTGGCCCGGACCGCGTGCGGCTCGCCGAAAATATTCACGGGATTCTGGCCCGCGACGATCTGCGCGCCCAGCGTGTGCTCGGCGCAATAACCGATAAAGAGCACCAGATTCTTCTCGTTGCCGATGTGGTTCTTCAAATGATGCCGGATTCGCCCGGCCTCGCACATTCCCGAAGCGCTGATAATTATCGCCGGGCCGCTCAACTCATTGAGCTTCATCGACTGCGACAACTGGCGAATATACGTGAGATTCTCCATGCCGAACGGGTTCGCCTTTTCGCGCATGAATTGATACACGTGCTCGTTGAAGCATTCTGGGTGCAGCCGGTGGATTTCCGTGGCGTTCACGCTCAACGGACTGTCCACAAAGATCGGCACGGGCGGCACCCGCTTGGCTTCGGTTAACTCGTTGAGATTGAAAACGATCTGTTGCGTCCGGCCCACGGAGAACGCGGGAATGATGACTTTGCCGCCTTTCTCGACCGTCTCGCGCACCAGCCGGCCGACTTCCTCCTTGGCGCCCTCCTTGCCCTTGTGCAGTCGCCCGCCGTACGTGCTTTCGATTTGCAGAAAGTCCACTCCCTCCACCGCCACCGGATCGCGCAAAATATCATCACCGCCGCGCCCCACGTCGCCGCTGAAGAGATAACGGAACTTCCGGCCGTTCTCGCGCACGTCGAGAACCACTTGGGCGGAACCAAGCATATGCCCGGCGTCTCGGAACGTGACCGTCAACCCATCGGCCACCGTGATGGGCCGGTCATAGTTTAACGCCACGAACTGGCGCACGGCCTTCTCCGCGTCCACCTCGCTGTAAAGCGGTTCGACCGGCGGCAAGCCCTTCCTCGCCCGGTGCTTTGACACATACGCCGCGTCCGCCGCCTGCACGGCCGCCGAGTCCTCCAGCATTACGCTCGCGAGATCCCGCGTGGCAAAGGTGCAAAAAATGCTGCCGGTAAAACCCTGTTTGCAAAGGTTCGGCAGGTTACCGCAGTGATCAATGTGCGCGTGGCTCAACACCACCGCGTCAATCGTCTTGGGGTCAAAGGTGAAGCAGCAATTGCGCTGGATCGCCTCGTCGCGATGCCCTTGGTACAAGCCGCATTCCAATAGAATTCGCTGCCCGTTTAGCTCCAGCAAATACATCGAGCCGGTGGTGGTCCGGGCGGCGCCCAAGAACTGGATTTGCATGGGCCAAGTGTGCGTTTCCGGCAACAATGTGCAAAGGGGAAAGTGTGGGACAGCCGAATCCGCTTACTGCCCGGCGGAGGCGACCTGACATTCGAGAGATGGAGGGATATCTGCCTGCCCCCGGGATACGCATAGTGAGAAACCGATTCCCGTGACATCTTTCTTTGCCTCGGCGCGGTTCGTGCGCTAGGTTGGCCTTCTGTAACAACAGCGGCATGGCGAAGGATAGTATTCGAATTGGCGGCGCACGTGAGCACAACCTCAAGAACCTCACGCTGGAGATTCCGCGCGACAAACTGGTGGTGTTCACCGGGTTGAGCGGCTCGGGCAAGTCCTCGCTCGCCTTTGACACCATCTTCGCCGAGGGGCAGCGCAAATACGTGGAGTCGCTCTCGACCTACGCGCGCCAGTTCCTCGACCAGATGCAGAAGCCCGAGGTCGATTACATCGAGGGCCTTTCCCCGGCCATCGCCATCGAGCAACGGACCTCCGGCGCGAATCCACGCTCGACCATCGCCACCACCACGGAAATTTACGATTACCTGCGCTTGCTCTACGCGAACGTCGGCCAACCGCATTGCCCTGAAACCGGCCAACCGATCACGCACCAGACCACCAGCGACATCGTGGACCGCATCCTCACGCTGCCACCCCGGTCGCGGATCATGCTCCTGGCCCCGGTAATCACGGAGCAAAAGGGCGAGTTTCGTGACGTGCTGGAACGCCTCGCGCGAGAGGGCT
>CAZMLP010001143.1:0-5387 GCA_964566745.1 uncultured Verrucomicrobiota bacterium
GAAGTCCCTGAAGGAGGTGGCGGAGCGCTACCAGCATTTGTTCAAGGACGTGGAGGAGAAGTGGCGGCAACTTGTAAAAAATGCCGGGACGAACGCGGCGCCGAAGGGTTTTGACGACCAGCGCACCGAGTTTCTGCGGCAGGTGTTGTACGCGGACGGCGCGCCCGCCAACCTGCCCGTCGGCGAGTTGCCCCGCCTGTATGACGTGCCCACCGCCCAAAAATCCCGCGCCCTGCAACGGAAGGTCGAGGAGTTGGATGCCACCCATCCGGGCGCCCCGCCGCGCGCGATGGCGCTGCTGGACAACTCCAGCCCGGTCGAGCCGCATATCTTTAAGCGCGGCAATCCCGGCAACGTCGGCGCGAAGGTGCCCCGGCAGTTTTTGGAAATCGTCGCCGGCCCCGCTCGCAAGCCGTTTACGCAAGGCAGCGGTCGTCTGGAACTGGCCAAGGCCATCACGAGCAAGGATAATCCGCTCACGGCGCGGGTGATGATGAACCGGATGTGGCTCTACCACTTCGGCACGGCACTCGTGCGGACCACCGGCGATTTCGGCGTGCGGTGCGAGCCGCCGACGCATCCCGAGCTGCTCGATTATCTGGCCTCCAAGTTCATGGAAAACGGCTGGTCCGTGAAGAAAATGCACCGGTTGCTCATGCTCTCCGAGGCCTATCAGCAGACCAGCGACGAGCGGCCCCGCGCGGCGCAGGTCGATCCCGCCAACCAGCTCTATTGGCGCATGAACCGTCGGCGCCTTGATTTCGAGTCGATGCGTGACTCCTTGCTCGCGGTCTCCGGCAGGCTCGATCCCGCCATGGGCGGTCGCGCGGTGGAAATCACCGCCCAGCCGTCCCCGCCGCGCCGCACGATCTACGGTTTCGTCGAGCGGCAAAACCTGCCGGGTTTGTTCCGCACGTTTGATTTCGCCAGCCCGGACACCACCATGTCCCAGCGGTTCACCACCACTGTGCCGCAGCAGGCGTTGTTCCTCATGAACAGCCCGTTCGTGGCCGAGCAGGCACGGAGCCTCGCTTCGCGGAGCGACATCCAAGCCTTGAAACAGGACTCACAACGGGTGCAGGCCCTCTTCGAGACGGCTTATCAGCGCAAACCGGATCGCGATGAGTTGAGGATGGCGCTCGACTACATCCACGAAAAGCCGCTGCCGGCGATCGAGCCGCCTGCGCCGCCGGTGTGGTCTTACGGCTGGGGCGAGTTTGACGAGAAATCGAAACGGGTGGTGAAGTTCGAGAAGCTCCCCGCCTTCGTGAACGATGCCTGGCAGGGCGGCCAGAAATTGCCGGACGACAAGCTCGGTTGGGTGACGCTAAACGCCACCGGCGGCCATCCAGGAGAAAATCCGGGGCACATGGCCATTCGGCGCTGGACCGCGCCAAAAGACGGGGTAGTGAGCGTGCGCGGGACGTTGAAGCACGAGTCCAAAGAGGGTGACGGCGTGCGAGGCCGGATTGTGAGCAGCCGCGCGGGGGCATTGGGCGAATGGAGCGTCCACGACGGCAAGGAGACGACGAATTTGGAAAAGGTCGAGGTTCAGAAAGGCGAGACTCTCGACTTCGTGGTCGATTGCCGGATGAATGTCGGTTTCGACAGTTTCACTTGGGCCCCTACTGTCAAAACTGTCGCCGTCGAGAACAAGTCGATGTCGTCCCTGACCGGGGAATGGAACGCGAAGGCGGATTTTAGCGGACCGCCCAAGGAGGCCGACAAACCGTTGAACGCGTGGGAGCGGTACGCCCAGGCGTTGCTGGTGGCGAACGAGTTTTTCTTCGTAGATTAAAAGGCGGGCGGGAGAGATTGGCCGTCGAATTTGAGCCGGGGAGGACTTTTCGTTGAACCAAGCAGGGACGGTTTGCGTCCAATAGACAGGGGACGCGCAAATAGCGCTCCGAAGCTGGACAAAGGAGATTTAAGTCGAATTAAACCATCGGGAAATGACGAATGACAACGAAAGCGCGGCGGAAAGGGTGATGGTGGCAGGAGGGGGTGAATCAAGCCCGATCAAACCAAATCAAGGTTGTTGTTCCGCTTTGGGACCTGCGCACACACCATGATCTCCAAATCTGTAACCCGTTGCAAATCAAGGAGCGCATTTTTAGATTATGGAAAAGGTCTTTGCGGACGGCGAGGACGGGGTGTATCGGGGTCCGCTTCGGCACTGCCCTGCGGGTCCAAAACAACAGGATCAAAGTGGATCAAGCCTTGGAGAGGAGCCTGCCAGCCGGGAAGGCGAAAAGATCCAAGGCGCGACAGCAACGAAAACGGAAGACCATTTCCCCAAGTGGTGACTTATGGCCCTTTTTTGAAAGAGAAAGGCCGACGCAGGTGTGAGACTTGCGTCGGCATTACCCAGATCCCCCACCCCGCCGCTACCTTGAAAACTAAAAAGCGAGTTGCCCCGACTGTACTCCAGCCAGGGCAACTCACTGGCTGCACCAAACCAACTAAACTGACCCAAACGTTCGCTCTTCGTTTGGATCACCTTCGTGATAGCAAGACCCATTCCTATTTTGATTTCCTCGAAAAACAAAGCATCCGGCGGAATTCCAGAGGATGCCGCGTTAATTTCCCGCGTCAATGGGGCGTTATTTTCACGCGTCACGCGTGTACCCCACTCTTTCTTGGCCTCTGGAATCCTGCATGAGACTCTGAGATTTGGGGATGCATCCCGCAAGAATTGCCCGCATATCCCCGAAAAAATCGTGCGAAACACAATCTTTGGACCAAGGGACCGAAAGCAATAACCAGTTAGTTACTTGTGTTGCGGCCGGGCGTCACGCGCGGCGCGGCGAGCGGCGCAGACCGTTTTGAAACAGCAGTCGCCACGTCATAAAGATGGCCTCGTAAACAATTTTGCCAGACATCTTGGAGCTGCCCTGAAAACGGTCCGTGAAAATGATCGGCACCTCGGCGATGCGCATCCCCTGCCGCCAGAGCTTGTGCGTCATCTCGATTTGAAAGCTGTAGCCATTCGAGCGCACCGCGCCAATGTCTATCGTTTGCAACGCCTTGCGCCGGAAACATTTAAACCCGCCGGTGGGATCGGTTATCGGCATGCCGGTGATCCATTTCACGTACTGCGCCGCCGCCATGCTCAACATCAACCGCCGCAACGGCCAGTTGATCACGCGAATGCCATTGCTGTAGCGCGACCCAAGCACCAGGTCGGCGTTTTGGGCGGCTTTCAGAAAATTCGGCAACTCTTCCGGGTTGTGAGAAAAGTCGCCGTCCATCTCGCAGATGAACTCGTAATCCCGCTCCAGCGCCCAGAGAAACCCGGCGCAATAGGCGCGGCCCAAACCGTTCTTTTCCTTCCGGTGCAGGACATGAATCGAGGGGTGCCTGGCCGCCAAGTCATCCGCCAGCTTGCCCGTGCCGTCCGGCGAATTATCGTCCACGACGAGCAGGTCGATGGGAACCGGGAGGCGCAAAACACGCTCCGCAAGCGGGGGAAGGTTCTCCCGCTCGTTATAAGTCGGCACGATAACCAAAGCCTTTTCGCTCATGATCGACGGGGAAACATGGCGCAGGGTTTGCGCCAAACACAAGCCGGAACACAGGCCCGGCAACGGGATAACAGACCGGCGAACAGGGAAAAGCATTCAACCCGAAAGGGAAAAAAACTTTATACAAAAACTGGCGCGCATGGTGTCTAATTCATGAAAACTGTGATTGCCGAGCCTTCATCCCGTCCGCACTGGTGCGAACCTTTGTTCGACGCCAAGGCGGCGGAATTGATTCTCTATGGCCGGGCCTTGGGCCTCGGCCACGGGGAGGCGGAGGACGTGTTGCAGGAGGTTTTCCTGCAATTGCTGCGCCGGGAGACACCGCCGGAGGAGCCGGAGCATTACTGCGTGCGCGCTTACCGGAACCGCGCCGCGAACTATCGCCGCGGCCTTTGGCGGCGATTGACCCGGGAATTCGAGTCCCGCCGCTGGTTTGAGCGGGACTCCGGCGAGTCCCCGTTCGAGCGGGCCGCCATGCGTTGCCTGGAGCAGCTTCCCGTCGAGCAGCGCGAGGCCATCGTGCTCAAAATCTGGCATCACCACACCTTTGAGGAAATCGGGGAACTGCTGGGCATCTCGCCCAACACCATTGCCGGGCGCTACCGCTACGGCTTGCAAAAAATCCGTCATTCGTTGAAAGGATCAGCCTGTGAACCACTTGAATCCCTTGGAGACCGAATTGCGCTCCTGGACCCCGCGCCGCCCGTCGCCTAGGCTCAAAGAGAAGCTTTTCCGCCGGCCGCGCTTCACCGCCTCGCGCTCGTCCGCCGTGTCCAGTTGGACGCCGTGGCTCGCGCCAGCGCTGGCCTGCTGCCTGTTTGCCATGGCAATGCCCGGGCCCGGGGTCTCCTCGTACTCGACCATGAACCTGGCGAGCACCAATCGCCTGGCCGCGCCCGCCTCGTTTGGCGCGGCCGCCTTCCAGGCCGAGCAAGAGGCGCGTTACACCGTGGACCAGAATTCCGTTCCCACCGGTCATTTCGAGCATTTGCTGGCCTTCCGGGCGCCCACCAACACCAGTGAGGGGCATCTTCTGGCCACCAACTATTCCGGCCATTAAGGGCATTTCGCACGGATTTCGAAGCCGACCTTTTTGGATGGACAAAGCCGGGGAATTCCCGTTCATGTACCGCCTCATTTTTGACCTTTAACGGGTTGTCAGGGCCGAAGTGTGCCCTGCGTTTAGCACTGTATGGAAAAACCGAATCCGGCCAAGCCAAGGAGCGCGACGGCCACTCCCGCCGATACCAAGCCTCCCGCCCAGCCTGCCGCGCCTGTCCCGCCGCTGTTCCGGCGGATTGACTGGATCACTTTCGCCGTCACCGCGCTGCTGATCTTCGCCGGATATTTGTACACCCTGGCGCCGGATGTCACGCTGGAGGACTCGGGTGAACTGGCCGTGGGTTCCTTTTACGCGGGTGTGCCGCATCCGCCCGGTTATCCGGTTTGGACGTTGTACACCTGGCTGTTCACCCGGATTCTTCCGTTCGCGAATGTCGCCTGGCGCGTCGGTGTTTCCTCGGCCTTTGCGGGCGCGTTTGCTTGCGGCCTGATCGGTCTGATGGTCTCGCGTGGAAGCAGCATGATTCTGGAGAGCATTGCCGAGCTAAAGGATCTCGACAAACGCTGGGAGAGCGCCATTTGCATGGTGTCCGGTTATGTGGCGGCGATGCTCATGGGCTTCAATGGCTTCATGTGGAGCCAGTGCGTGATCGTGGAGGTGTACCCGTTCAGCTTGTTGTCGATGGTGGGGGTGCTGTGTCTTCTGCTGCGGTGGATGTACGCGCCGCACCAGCGGCGCTACCTCTACCTGGCGCTCTTCCTGCACGGGGTCTGCTTCACCAACCACCAGACGCTCATTGT
>CAZMLP010001144.1:0-3150 GCA_964566745.1 uncultured Verrucomicrobiota bacterium
AGCAATTGCGCCTTGTCGATCAGCAGCGCCTCGGGGGGCAAGGTGTAATTGGTCTTGAGGTAATTACGGAAGCCGTCCGCTACCGGCTCAAGCACGGTGAAGGACGACACGTCGGTTTGCTCCTGGGAGGCGTCCGCGCGACCCGGGCTGAAGGGCACGGTGACGGTGTGGCCGGCGTTTTTCGCCGCCTGCTCGACACCGGCGCAACCGGCCAGGACAATCAGGTCCGCCAGCGAGACTTTCTTGCCGCCAGCGGCCGCGTTATTGAACGCGCTTTGGATGCCCTCCAAGGTTTGGATCACCTTGGCCACCCGGGCAGGCTGGTTAACCTGCCAGAACTTTTGCGGCGCCAGGCGAATGCGCGCGCCGTTCGCCCCGCCGCGCTTGTCGGAGCCACGGAATGTCGAGGCCGATGCCCAGGCCGTGGAGACCAGTTCGGACACCGACAGGCCGGAAGCGAGGATTTTGCCCTTCAAGGAGGCAACGTCCTGCCCGTCGATCAAAGGATGATTCACCGCCGGAATCGGGTCCTGCCAGATGAGTTCCTCGGCGGGAACCTCCGGCCCGAGATAACGGGCGCGCGGCCCCATGTCACGATGGGTCAACTTGAACCACGCGCGGGCGAAGGCATCGGCGAACTCGTTGTGATTCGCCAGAAAACGCCGCGAGATTTTTTCGTAGGCCGGATCGAAACGCAGGGCGAGATCCGTGGTGAGCATGGTGGGCACGCGCTTTTTCGAGGGATCGTGCGCGTCCGGAATCACCGCCTCGGCCCCTTTGGCGAACCATTGATGAGCGCCCGCCGGGCTCTTGCCGAGTTCCCACTCATAGCGGAAGAGGTTCTCGAAGAAATTGTTGCTCCACTTGGCGGGGGTGGTGGTCCAGGTCACTTCCAGGCCGCTGGTGATGGTGTCGCCAGCTTTGCCGGAGCCGAAGCTGTTTTTCCAGCCCAGGCCCTGATTCTCCATGCCCGCCGCCTCCGGCTCAGGTCCCACATTGGAGGCGGGTGCGGCGCCGTGGGTTTTGCCAAAGCTGTGGCCGCCGGCGATCAGCGCCACCGTCTCCTCGTCGTTCATCGCCATGCGGGCGAAGGTCTCGCGGATGTCCCGGGCCGAGGCCACGGGATCGGGGTTTGCGTTCGGGCCTTCCGGATTCACGTAAATCAGGCCCATTTGCACCGCGGCGAGCGGGTTTTCAAGATTCCGGTCGCCGGTATATCGGCTGTCTCCGAGCCAGACCGCCTCTTTGCCCCAATAAACGTCGTGATCCGGCTCCCAGGTGTCTTCGCGCCCGCCGGCGAATCCGAATGTTTTGAAGCCCATCGATTCCAAGGCGACGTTGCCGGTCAGGATCATCAGGTCCGCCCAGGAAATCTTCCGGCCATATTTCTGCTTGACCGGCCAGAGGAGCCGGCGCGCCTTGTCCAGGCTGACGTTGTCCGGCCAACTGTTCAGCGGCGCGAAGCGTTGCTGGCCCCGTCCGCCGCCACCGCGCCCGTCGCCGGTGCGGTAGGTGCCGGCGCTGTGCCACGCCATGCGGATGAACAATGGACCGTAGTGGCCGAAGTCCGCCGGCCACCACTCTTGCGAGTCGGTCATGAGCGCCCCGAGGTCTTTCTTTACCGCGGCCAGGTCGAGGCTCTTGAACTCCCGCGCGTAATTGAAGTCACCCCCCATCGGGTCGGACTTGCTGGAATGCTGGTGCAGCAACTCCACTTTCAACTGGTTGGGCCACCAGTCGCGGTTGGTCGTGCCGCCGGTGGCGTGGTGGAAGGGGCATTTGGATTCGGTGGACATAGGCTTTCTTAATTGAAGGGTGGAACTGAATTCGGTGAAATTGTCTCAAGCGCTTGTACGCGCGGCTCTGGAACTGGCGCGCTTTGACAGGCGCGGAGCGGGCGGGGCAGGTTTGCGATTGGGCCGGGCTCGGGAGCTTTCGCCGCAACGGGAGCACCGGCCGCGGAAGTGGATGTGGTAGCCCTCGATCTGAAACTGGTGGGTATTGACATCCGGCCAGGGCAGTTGGTTAAGGCGCGGGTCCTCCACGTCAATGATGCGCCCGCAATCCAGGCAGACCAGGTGATGATGCTGGCCGGTTTTGGGATCGAAACGCGCCGTCGAGCCCGGATGGCAAGTCTTGGCCACCAGGCCGAGGGAGACGAACGCCCCGAGAATGCGATGGACCGTCATCCGGGAAATGTCCGGAAGCTGGCGGCGGACCTCGCGATGGAGTTGCTCGGCCGTCGGGTGGTCACCGTGATCCAGAATCGCCTCAAAAACGGCGCGGCGCTGGGTGGTCACCGGCAGGCCGCTTTCCCGATGGGCGGTAATGAAGCGTTCCATGCGCTCCTTTTTGTCGGCCAAGTCCATGTTGTGTGGATGGATGTTTGCACCAATTGGTAATGATATGCAAACAAGATTTGACGCCGGCGCCGAAACATTTTTATGACGAAGGGTTGCCCGCGCGCCTCGCGCGTCTCAACGATTCAAACCTCTCCAAGAAGGCTTAATTCACCTTAATTTGCCTAAAAACGTCTTGTTTTCGAGAACCGCTCCCTGCGGCAGCCTCGCACAAGCCGGTGGGGCGAAGATTCTTCTGAGCCCTTTCTTGCTTTCGCTCGGCTTTTGACGGACGCCTCTTTCCGGGCGGTTCGCAAGGACCCTTGATTGACCTTGAATCCCCTGTATTTCCCGCCTTTGGTGAGCTGACGCGCGTGGACAAAGCGCCAGAGGACTGGCGCACTTCAGGCCCCGGCGGACAGGCCAATAACCTCGCCCGGCGACGCGTCTTGGAGTTTCAAGTATCATCGGATGGCTTGAATGACCTTGAATCGTTTGATTGGCGGGGGTTTTCCGCCTGCCGCATCCCAGTGTCTCGGTGGTGAACTGTTTTTGCCTTCCACTTTTCATCACCTGTCACTTTCCCGGAGTCTTAATTGACCTTGATTCACTTTGAATTGGCTGTGTTCGGACGCCAGTCACGCACATGCGGCCCCGAGGATGCCGAACCCTTAGCAGCCCGTCAAAAAAGTCGATGGAATGATTGAACAAGGCGTGATGGGGAGCGTCGGAAAGGGATGGCGCTTGGACGACGCAAAGCAAAGCAGGCGGAACTTTTTATTCCGGTGGGAGAGGTGCGGCGCGGTTCCGG
>CAZMLP010001145.1:0-2266 GCA_964566745.1 uncultured Verrucomicrobiota bacterium
CCCATGACATTGATTGGCTTGCACGCCTTGTCCGTCGAGATCGCGATGGCGGTTTTCACCGGGGTGTTGTTCTCGCGGATCGTGGCCACGATGTTCTGCGCCCCGATGACATTGGTCAGGACCGCCTCGCTCGGAAAATACTCGCAAGAGGGCACCTGCTTCAGCGCGGCGGCATGGACCACCACATCCGCCTCGCGGATCACGCGCAAAACGGCGTGGTAGTCCCGCACGTCGCCCACGCGAAAGTCCAAAAGCTCCTCGAAATTGTGGTAAAAAATGTCATCTGTCGCCACCAGTTGCTGCCGGAAATCCAGCTTCATCTGATGGTGTTTTCCCTCGTCGCGCGAGAAAACAATTATTTTTGAGGGCTTTCCCATCTCTCCGGTCAACAGCCTGCGAACGACGGTTTTGCCCAGGGAGCCAGTGCCGCCGGTCACCAGCACTCGCTGGTTCTCAAGCGGAAGAACAAGTTTATCACTCTTCATTTGTCAGCAAGTCGCGTTTCCATCCGTTCAATCCAGGCAGGAATTATTGCGGTTGCGCGGCCAGCTCCTCCAACATCGATTCCCAAGCTGGCGGCGTGAATCCAGTTTTTTCGCGAAAGCGCGTGGAGTCAAGGCTCCGGTCGCAAATAAAGCTGTCATTCGGCAGGATTTCGCCCTCCCAAGCGAAGGCTTTTTTCGCAAGGCAGAGCAAATCGTATTTGTTGACGGGATCACTGGAAACCTGCCACAGCCCGGACAAGTCTTTGTGGTTGGTCAACACTTGATGGATGATCCGGGCCAGCGCAAGTGTGGTGAAGCCGGTGTAAATCGCGCGGCGATAGCCTTGGATGGTTTTGCCCTGTTGGCTGAGGAACCACTCGATCAAGCCGCTTTTGGTCTCCAGTTCCCGGCCAATAATGGAAGTGCGCAAGGTCAGGCAATGCGCCTCGTGCAGCTCGCCCAGGAATTTGGTGCGCCCGTAAAGATCCTCCGCGTCCGAAATATCTTCCTCCGTGTAATTCCCCTTGCGACCGGAAAAAACGCAATCGGTGCTGATATGAAGCACCCGGGCGCCAGCCACGGCTCCCAGTTCCGCAAGACGGTGTGGCAGCAACGAGTTGATGGTGAGACTGACCAAGGGATGATGCGCCTCCTTGAGCTGCTTGATGATTCCCACGCAGTTGATCACGGCATCCGGTTTGGCCGCCCGAAACGCCGATACGAGACTCTGCGTGTTTGTGGCGTCAATTGCGGTGATCATCCGTCCCGGCTCGAAAAGACCGGCGGGCGCGGGACGCCGCAACGTGACCCACACCTCGTGCAACGGCCGCAAGTGGCGCCACAATTGATGCCCCAGCATGCCGGCCCCACCCAAAATCAGTATCCTCATAATGCCTGAACTGGTCTTCCTGGCGTTGCCGCCAAGGCGGCAAGAAACATCTCCGAGTTTTTCCGCGCGTGGCCGGGATCGGTCACGACACGCAGGCCGAATTCACGGGCGGCCTGTCGCATACGCGCATGCTCCGCCTGGCCCATCAGGGACAACCGAGCCAGCGCCTCGCGAAATTGGCTCTCTTTCTCCAGTGGAAAATCCCAGCCGCAGCCAGCCGCGGCCAAGGAGCGCCATGGAGTGCGGTCGCTAATCAGCACCGGGCAGCCGGCGACCAAAGCCTCAACAATCACATGGCCGTAGTTCTCACCCAAGGTCGGCAGCAGCAAGACATCGTAAGCGGACAGGGTTGCCCCCACATTCTCAGGCTGGGCTTCCCCGCAATACCGCCATTTGATCGCGGCTGGAAGACTGTTCAAAAGTTTCTGGCACTCACGCCAGTACCGCTCGTCCTCCAGCGGCCCGTAAATGTCAAGACTTGCCTCGCCGGCGAGCTCGTCCAGAATGCGAATCGCACCCTCCAAATTCTTCATTCGCGAGATTCGCGACAAAAAAACCACCCGCAATTTTCCAGCCTGCTTTTGCCCGGGGTGTTCCGGCGGCGCGGCGCCGGCGGCTCGCCCGAGATTGGGAGCGAGGAAAACTCGCGCGTCCGTTCCCGCCACCCTGCGAATGTCCGCTTCCTCGTTGGGAGAGGTAGCTTGCCAAACGACCTTTTTCATCACCTGCAACCGCCTGGCCAGCCAGAGATACGGCATCTTTTTCCAGCGTTTGATCGCGAGCGCGCCCGGGGAGAATTCTCCGCGCGGAGCCAGCACAGCCGGTCGCCGCGCCAAAGCGCCTCCTTTGGCAAACAGGTTTGCCACCCCGAACAGGGGGCTGAAAAAACTAT
>CAZMLP010001146.1:0-2736 GCA_964566745.1 uncultured Verrucomicrobiota bacterium
CGTTGCGCGCGTCTCCCCCCCCCGGTATTCGCCAAAGAAAACGTAGCACATCTGGCGGGTCATGTAGAACGCGGTCAACAACGCGCCGAAGGCGCCGAGCAGAAACGGCCCTTTGGAAGTCCAGTGCGCGGCTTGGTGCAAAATCTCGTCCTTGCTCCAGAAGCCGGAGAAAAAGAGCGGCACACCCGCGAGCGCCATCATGCCAACGGCATAAGCCGCGAACGTCACGGGCATGTATTTGCGCAGCCCGCCCATGCGCTGGATTTCCTGCTCCTCGCGGCACCCGTGTATCACCGAGCCCGCGCCCAAGAACAGCAGGGCCTTAAAGAACGCATGCGTGATCAAATGAAACATGCCGACCGAGACACCGCCCACGCCAAGCCCCATAAACATATAACCAAGCTGCGACACCGTGGAATAAGCCAGGATCCGCTTAATGTCCGTTTGCGCGACGGCGATTAATGCCGCGAAAACCGCCGTGATGGCGCCCAGCCAGGTCACGACCGAAAGAGCCGGAGTGTGGGCGGCTTGCCCGACCGCCTCGCCCGCCTGCCCCGCCATTAATGGATAAACCCGGGCGACCAGGAACACGCCCGCCGCCACCATCGTGGCCGCATGGATAAGCGCGCTCACGGGCGTAGGACCTTCCATGGCGTCCGGGAGCCAGACGTGCAACGGCACCTGTCCGGATTTGCCAACCGGTCCACAGAAAATGAGTAGCGAGATCGCGGTGCTTAACGCCATGCCGCCAGCGGTGGTTCCGGCGACGAGCTTGGCGATGGCAGATTGCTCCAGACAGCCATTCCCGTTGTCATAAAACAGCAACGTGCCTGTCTCGGAATAGAGCCAGACCATGCCCAGGAACAGTCCAATGTCCCCAATGCGCGTGGTGATGAAGGCTTTCTTCGCGGCAGCGGCGGCGCTTGGCTTGTGATACCAAAACCCGATTAACAAGTAGGAGGCCAGTCCCACCAGCTCCCAGCAAATGAAGAACAGCAGCAGGTTGTTGGCGATGATCAGCCCCAGCATCGCCGCCGCAAATAACGAGAGAAAACAAAAGAACCGGGTGAAATTCTCGTCATGAGCCATATACCCGGTGCTGTAAACAAAGATCAACCCGCCGACAAATGTCACCATCACCAGCATGCAAGCGGTCAGCGGGTCCAGCAGCCAGCCAAGGCGGAACATCTCCTCGCCCATTTGAAACCAGGCGAAATTATGAACCTCGCGAAAGGCATGATCCCCTGCCGGGTGAAGCGTGGCGAAAAACGCCGCCACAGAAATTAGAAAGGCGATTGCCATCGAGCCGATGGCCAGCCCGGACGCGAAGCGGCGATGAGGGCGCGGGGCAAGCGCGGATAGCCCCGCCGCCAGAAGGGGCAGAACCGGTATCAGCCAAAGATAATCGACCGCTCCGCTCATGAAATGGGTCCGCGAGGCAGTGACCCGACCGTTCTTTTTGGTCCAGTTGATGGCTTGAGAGAGATCATCCTTTCAACTGGTTGGCCTGCTCCAGATCGGTCGTCTTGTAATGCCGGTAAACGGCAATGATCAGCGCCAGCCCGACCGCCGCCTCGGCCGCCGCGATGGCGATGGAAAACAGAACCACCATCAGTCCGGTCAATCGCTCCGGATGCGGACCGTACCGCCAAAAGGCGATAAAGTTCAGATTGGCCGCGTTCAGCATCAATTCGATGCCGATGAGGACAAGAATGGCATTGCGCCGGGTGAGAGCCCCCGCCAAGCCAATGGCAAAAAGCAGGGCGGAAACGGTAAGGTAGCACTGGAGGGCAGTCACATTTTTAGCGTAGTTATCTTCCCGGACAACCGTAAAGGATTTCCTTGCGCGCCTTCGATTGACAGCCCGATAAAAACTCTGGATACCGCTGAGAGGGATTTTGATTTTGGGCGCGAAGTGACGACGAGGCATATTCGCCAGTGATCTGTCGAGGAGCAGTGGCAAAGCCCAAAGGCAAAAGACCCCCAGCCCGGAGGGTTTCGCCCAAGACCGCGCGGCGACTTCGTTGGTCCTCGTTTACAGATCCACAAGGGATATGCTCGCTAGTCACGCCTCGTCGGCGCGCGGTTTTGGGCGAAACGGCGGCGTCCATAGTCTTTTAACGGGCTGTTTAGTCACGCGACTTCTCATTCATGGCGATGATCACGGCGCCAATCATGGCGGCGGTCAGCAACACCGCGAGAATTTCCAGCGGCAACACAAAACGTCCCATTAACAAATCCCCCATCTCGCGCACCGGCGCGGCGGGCTTGGAAACCGGTGTCAGACGCTGGATCGCGGGGCTGCTGAAAACGGGCGTCACGAGGGCGACCAGCACCACGGCCGCGATGCCCGCGCCCACCAGCCAGGAGGGCGACGCGATGCGGACGCCGGGGGCGCTCTCGGAATTGCGCGTCAACAAAATGGCAAAAACAATCAACACCGCGACCGCGCCGACGTAAACAAGCACCTGCGCAAAACCGATGAACTGCGCGCCGAGGCGAAGATAAAGTGCCGCGAGGCCAAGAAATGTCCCCACCAGGCACAAGGCGCAATGGACCAAATTTCGCAAGCTCATCGCCGCCACCGCCGTGGCCAGCGTGACGAGGGAGATGAAAAAAAGGTCCGGTGACATAGGGTTAACTGGCAAAACGATAAGTGCGTTTGCCAACCTCGGTTTGCAGGCCACGCCCAAGCAATACGTAAGGGGTGGCAATCACAACGGCGCACACCGCCCC
>CAZMLP010001147.1:0-3227 GCA_964566745.1 uncultured Verrucomicrobiota bacterium
AGATTCTTTTGGCCCCGCGAATTTTTCAGCCGCCGAGAAAACGCGATTTGTTCAACAGGCTGCTAGGGGACAAGCATGTCCACCCAAAAGCCAAAAGGTCCGGCGTCCATCGACGACCACAAGCCTGGTGGAAAATCCGAAAAATCGCGGACATACGAGGCGATCGCCACTCCCATCTGGCGGAGGTCTTTGCGTTGTTGAGGGCGCGGCTTGACCTCTTCCATGATTTCCATAGCATGGATTCGCCCAATCCAATCAACCCAACTGGCCGGTTTCGGCTTTCCTCATCAGGCCGCCGCTGGCGAATGCACAGGATAACTCATGGTTACCTCGACCTTCAGATCCCTTCGCACTGGCGCCTTGCGTCATCCTTGTCGCGGCTTCACCTTGATCGAGCTTTTGGTGGTGATCGCGATCATCGCCATACTTGCCAGCATGCTGCTGCCGGCGCTGGCCAAGTCCAAGGAGAAGGCCCAGCAGACGAGTTGTCGCGGCAACCTGCGCCAGATCACCCTGGCCTTCCTGCTGTACATCGATGATTTTCGCGAGAGCTTTCCCGGCCCGGCCTCGAAGGGATCGTACGATCCCGAGCCGGAGGACTGGATTTGGTGGAACACCGTGGACACACGTGTGGCCGGGGGCAGCCGCGATCCGCAACAAGGGGCAATCGTTCCTTATCTCGCGCGTTTCCAGACGAATTTGTTCCGGTGTCCCGCGGATCGTGATGTCCTCAAACGCCAGGCCGCGTTCATGAAGAATCCGAAGGGGGCGAACCTCTATTTGTACAGTTACACGCTGAACAGTCTCGGGATTGACAGTTCCGGGCGGAAAAGCGCCGGCGTCTCGTCGATCTACGCCAAGGGCGCGCCACCGCTTCACTTCCAGGCATCCGCCATTCGCAACCCGGTGAACAAGATCATGCTGGTGGAAGAGGATGCGGACGCGACCAACCCCGACGACGGCCGTTGGGTGCCCGGCAATTCATCAACCGACGGCAACCAACTAAGCAAACGTCACAGCAAGAAAGGGACAGTTTCCCTTTGCGACGGCCACATCGAAACCGTCGTGCCCAAATTCGGCAACCAGCGCGACCACTATGACCCGGTATATTGATTATAAAACGAGTTGGCCAATCTGAAGACGCCGCAACGCGCGCGAATGCGTCGGATATTCCCGGGCTAAATGATGCAACGTTGAGGATGACCGGTTTGAACACCGCCTAAAACATTCGACCCACGCGGTCAAGAAGGTCGGCAAGCCCAAATGGCTTCCGCAAAAGCTCCCACTTGCCTGGCTCGGAAGGGAGCGAACTCGACGGCACGGAACCGGTGACAAAAAGGACTTTCATGCCGGAGCGCATACCGATCATCTCTTTGGCAAACTCATCCCCGGACATCTCTGGCATCATCACATCAGTCACCAGCAAGTCGATTCCGAAAAGGGCGGTGCCGTGCAATTGCGCCGCCTCACTAGGATCCTGGGCGGCCAGCACCCAGTAGCCCTCCTGCTGCAACGCTGAAACCATCATGCGGCGCATTGGCTCCTCGTCCTCGACCACCAATATCCGACAACTGCTTTTGGGTTTCATCATTGGCCTCCGACATGAGTTTCCGAAACCTTGTTCAAAAATGTCTCTTTCACCCGCACGCAAGGCAAAGGAGAGCGGAAATTGCAACAAGTGGCGACGATGCCTTTGAGGCGCGCCGGAGATTCTTGCCTGGCGGCGAAAGCTGAACGCTTTTCAATCGCTTTGGCCGAAGTCAACGTCGTCCGAGAATCGGTTCTCTTCCCTGAGCGCAAGGGCGGAGCGAGGCTGGCCCTATTGGCCAATGCCTTTCGATTCGGAAAACGCTTGGATGACATAACAGCCGTATGCTGGTGAAAGCTGTATCGACGCATTCTCCCTTCGCCTTTAGCAGCCCGCCAGGGCAAATCCAGAAATCTTGCAGCCACGCAAAGGTGGGAATGGCGCGTTGCGCTTTCTGTTCAACTTTTCAATATAATTGCCGACCTCGCGCTGCGAGGTCCACCAGAGGCCACAGTTTTTCTTGAACCGCTCCAGAAAACGATGGATGCCGCGCTGGAAGAAATTTCAGTTTTGGGCACGGAGCGACGATGAGGCCTTCGTTAGGTTTCGTGCAATTTTCCAGAGCCTCTTGGAGATGCTCGCTCCTGCGCGGTGACATCTGGCTACTTCTTCAAACTCGACCCTTTTTCCGTGAAGATCCGCACTAGATGGACCAGTGTCTCGGTGGATTTCTCCAAGCCTTTGCGCGAGTTGAATTCCAACTTGCCGTGAAAGTTATGGCCGCCCGTGAAGAGATCAGGGCAGGGCAGGCCGCGAAAGGTGAGGTTCGAGCCATCCGTGCCGCCACGAATGGCGCGTTGAAACGGCTTCAGCCCTGACGCGGTGGTGGCTTCCATCGCGAAATCGGTCAGTTGGGGATAGTCTTTCAGAACTTCTTTCATGTTCCGATAGGCGTCACGGATCTCAATGTTGATCTTGACCTTTGGATAACGCTTTTGGGTTTGCTCCACCATTTGACGCAGCAGCGCGGATTTGGCGTCCAATCCCGTCACCGTGAAATCTCGCAACAGCACCTTCACGGTCGATTCCTCCTCGCTCATGGTCGCCGTATAGGGATGGACAAACCCGACGCGCCCGTCCGTGGTTTCCGGCAGCATGTCTTTCGGGAAAAGGGAGAGGTAGTGGGCGGCGGCGTACATCGAATTTACAAGAATGCCTTTCGCCGTGCCAGGATGGGTGTTTTTGCCTTTGAAGGCGACGGTGGCCGACCGGGCGTTCCAAGTCTCGTTGCTAATCTCCCCCAGCTCCTCGCCATCCACCGTGTAGGCATACTGCGCTCCGAAGCCCGTCACATCAAACTTGTCGATGCCGCCGCCCACCTCCTCGTCGGGGGTGAAGGCGACCGCGATCGTGCCATGCTTAATTTGCGGATTCTGAATCAACGTGTCCAACATCGTCATGATTTCCGCGATGCCCGCCTTGTCATCCGAGCCGAGGAGCGTGGTTCCGTCGGCGGTAATGATGTCGTCGCCGACCAAGTTTTTGAGATCGGGGTTCTTGGCCACCGAGATGACCTGCGTTGGATCTTTGGGAAGAACGATATTCCCGCCGCGATAGTTCGTATGGATTATGACGTTAACATCCTTGCCCGAGACCGACGGCGAGGTGTCCATGTGAGAAATGAAACCAAGCGCGGGAA
>CAZMLP010001148.1:0-4222 GCA_964566745.1 uncultured Verrucomicrobiota bacterium
GCCATCGTCATGGTCGAGGCGGGCTTCGGGTATGTGGCGACCGAGCCGTACTGGGTTGTGTCCGTGCCACCAAATTGCAGCGCGCCGCGAATTTTTCCTTGAGCCCAAGGCGAGGTGTCGTCGGGATAGTTCGACAAGGTGACGTTATCGGCGTTCGTTGTGGAATCGATGGCCACTTGTCCGGTGGTTTCGTCAAAGTTCCAGTAACCAATCAATCCCGCGTTAAAATCCACCGGCAACACCGTCAACGTGCCCGCCGCGCTGGTGGCGCCGGAGAGCAGATTGGAAACAGTCACGGAGAATTGGTTCGTGTTCTGGGCGAGCGTCACGTTCGCGATGGCAAAAGAGGAGTTGGTCGCGCCGGGAACCGGTTGGCCGTTTTGCCGCCATTGATAACTGAACGGTGGCGTGCCTGCCGCGACCACCGAGAAAGTAACCGCCTCGCCGACGTAACGGGTGAAATTGGTCGGCGAAGCGGTGAAGCTGACCGGGATATTTTGATACGAGTCCGCCGCCGTGAGGTCTTTGCCGGCGTTGCCCGCGTTGAAGATCGAAATCATCTGCGCCGGGCTGAGCGCGTTGGTCCAGATGCCAATGTCATCAATCAAACCTTGGAAATAGCCGGTGGTCCCGCCGGTGACATCATCGAGGATGATTCCGATGCCGAGCGCCGGAAGCGAGGCGACGGGCAACACGCCGCTGTAATTGGTGACGGCCACCTGGACGCCGTTGCGATAAAGGCGGACCTGCGAGCCGTCTGCCACCACGCCGACATGCTGCCATACCCCCGTGGGGAAGCCGACGGAGTCATTTTCCGAGATCGACCCGCCGTCGTCGCGCAAGGCGGTTCCCAGCGGCCCGAATTGCTGGTCCACATTTTTGACGGTCACCACCAAGCCGATGGGGCCGCTGCCGTCCGCCAACCCGTTTTCCACAATCGCGCTGCGCGGCCAGGTGGTTTGCGTGGCGAAATTCACCCAGGCGGAGACGGTGTACGTATTCGTTGGCGCCGGATAGCTTGGGACCATCACATAGTCGCCGCCATTGGACTGGCCGCGAAAGGTCAGCGCGTTTCCGATCTTGCCGGTCACCCATTGGGGATCGGCGCCGTCCAAGTTGAAGTAAGTTCCGTCGTCCGCGAATCCCGAGGAATCGGCGACCGTGACGCCGTTCGTCGCGTCAAATGTCCAATGGCCGACGAGGCCGTTGGTAATGGCGGCGCGGGCGGGGGGAGAAAATTGCACCAGGAGCAAACCGAGTAAAAGCGTACGTGAGTATTTCATATCGCGATCGTTTTATCGAATGTGGTTTTGCCGGGCTTGACGATGCGCAGAATAGGGAGACCCGCGAACGGTGAAAGTCGCATGAATAGGGGACAACTCCGTTTGAAAAATTGCTAACGGGACAAATATTTTGCGACCGCCTGGGTTCGGGTATGCACAAAAAGCTTCTCGTAAATCCGGCGGATGTACGTGCGGACCGTGTCAAGACTGATGCCCAGCTCGCTGGCAATTTGTTTGTAACCCTCGCCGCGCGCCAGCAAGTCCAGGACTTGTTTCTCGCGGGGCGACAAGCGGTCGAGGTCAGTCCCTTGCGGCGCTGGTTTTTGAAACGAGCGGACGATCTTGCGGGCAATCGAGGTGGACATCGGGGAGCCGCCCGCCATCACCTCCTGAATGGCTTCCAGCAATTTTTCCGGGGCCTGTCGCTTGAGCAAATAACCGGTCGCGCCGGCGCGCAACGCCTCGAAAATGCTCTCGTTGTCCTCGAACACAGTCAGCATGACGATTTGAGTGTCCGGCATCAGCGGCTTCAACCGGCTGACGCACTCGATGCCGGACTTGCCCGCGAGGTTGATGTCCATCAGGACAACTTGCGGGTTGTCGTTGGGCAAGCCCTGCAATGCCGACTCGACGCTTTCGTACGCGCTGACAAAACGGAACCCGGTCGAGCACCGGAAAAACTTCGCCATGCTCTCCCGCAACTCCGAGACGTCCTCGACAATGGAAACGCTAATCACGCGATCTTTCGACTCGGAGCAAGTTGCGCGGCGCGACGGCTTCGTGCCAGTCGCATGAAAGCGGGACAAAAATTTCGCGGAGATGGCTTTTCGGCGCTCCATGCGATCAGTTTTCCGTTCGGGTCACCGGTTCCGTTTCGCGGCTTGCTCCATCCAGGCCGGAGACGCGCCGGGGGATTTCTCGTTGGCAGCTTCGTTTTTCGCCGGTTAGCGGCAGCTCAAGCAACATCACCGTCCCTTCGCCGGGAGCGGTGGAGATTTGCAAACTGCCACCCAACTCCGTCATTCGCTCGCGCATAATGCGCAGGCCGTTGCCGCCACCGCATCGGCGCTGTTCCAGGCCGTCCGGGTCAAATCCCCGCCCATTGTCCCCGATCGTGATCTCCAAGCCACCGTCACGCGCCTCGAATTTCAATGTCACCTTGGTGGCCCTGGCGTGTTTGAGCGCGTTGTTCAGGCTCTCCTGGATCACGCGCATTAACTCGTGGCGGGCTTGGGAAGTGAGGGCGTGATCGGGCAGTTCGCCCGGGATGCTGACGTCGCATTCCACCCCGGTCATGGAGAAAAACTCGGTCGCATACTGGCAGGCGTATTCCACCAAATTTTCCACAGTGTCGTATCGCGGGCTGACGGTCCACACGATGGTGTCCAAAGTGCGCAATAATTCGCGGGTCGCGGTCCCGAGCACCTCAATCTCCGGGCATTTTTTGTTGTCCACGCTGCTTTTTGCCACTTCGCTAAGATATGAAATGCGGGCCAGTTTCGCGCCCAGCTCGTCGTGAATCTCGCGCGCGATGCGGCCGCGCTCGCGTTCGAGTTGGTGCTGGCGATGCAGTTCCTCGTAACGCCAGCGCATCTTGCGGCTGTGGGCGCGCCAGATCACGCTCCACACCCCGGCCAGAAACAGAAAACCGGCGAGCCCGAGAAACCAATCCGTCCGCCAAAACGGAATTGGCACACCCAGGTGCAAATCCAGCGTCGATGCCTGCGAGGCCGTGCGCAACATTCCCGGCGCGGCCGAGCGCGGTTCCCACGGATCCATGACCAGGTTTCCATTCACGTCCAGGAACGCGACGACCTTGTAATCCTGCCCGTCAACCAAACCGCTCAACTGGTAACGGCCGAGTTTGTTGAGGCTGGTGGAACAGGAGGGCAAACCAAGGCCGGGGACATCCGCGTCCACCAGCGAGGCGGCTCCGCGCATCTGCCCGCGAAAATGATTGGTGGAGCAGTCGTCGGGAACCGCCCCGTCAAAATTCCAAAGTCCGGCCAATCCCGGCTCGTTGCCGGTCCAGGTATGATGCCACGTGTTGCTGATCTCGCTGGCGGAAAAAGCGCGCCTCCAAATGCTGATCTCGTCCAGCATGCCCGACGCGAATTCTGATCCCCCGTGAAAACTCCCGAAATAAACCGGGGAATTGTAGTTGGGAATGGGCAAGTTTCGCGTGTCGCGTTTGGAATAAAGCCGGCCATCCATATAACTGGCGAAGCCGCCCTTGGTGTTCTGCTTCCAGGTCATCGCGACATGGTGCCAGCGGTTGTCCGTCACCTCCCGGTCGTAATAAATCCCGTTCAACAAACCGTCGTGGGAAAGCAAGTGAAACCCGTGCCATCCCGCGACGATCCACCCGCGCGGCGGATTTCGAATGGCGCCGGGACCACGCCCCGTCCATTCCTCCTCGAAGTCCTCCAAGCCGCCGTTTTGCTGCCGCACCGCCGATTGGATCGAGGCGCCCTTGAACCAGAATTGAATCGTCAATTCGGGCCCCGACAGATCGGTGAGGTCGGTAACGACGCAGCCGGTTTTGCCATCCAGTTGAAGCGCGCGGTTGCCGGCGCGCGGCACCCAGGCCTGAACAATGATTTTCCCCTCGAGCGGTCCATCGTAGCGAATAAAGCCGGACACCTCCGTGGCGCGTGATCGCGCGGCGAAAAAGCAGGCCATCCCAAGGCAGGCAAAAATCCGGCATCGAAACGCATGCGCGCATTGTTTCCGCATAGGTCGTTCTTTGGCATCGCCAGCTAAACAAGATCGCGCCACGAACGGAAGCTCAAAGCAGTCACAGGGCGAACGCATCTAAATTTCGGTGGGCTGGACACCGAGCAAGCGCAGAAGGTAGGCGTGGTCCCAACCGGCGTTGAGTTGTTTGGCGCGGATGCCGCGCTTCTTGGTGGGCTCGCGTTTCAACAAGTTCAACGCCA
>CAZMLP010001149.1:0-5069 GCA_964566745.1 uncultured Verrucomicrobiota bacterium
CGTGATCCGCCCACGGCTCCGCAATGACCGAGTCGCCGGCGACGCCGGTCGCTGGCGTTTGCTCCTTCACCGATGAGAAAATGCCAGTTTCGCTCAGCTTGTGCGGAAACTTCGAGGGTTGGCCCGCGTCGGGATTTGGAATCAATCGATGCAACGTGCCCTCACCCCATGTGGCGAAGAATTGATCCCCGTCTGGATACTCGCCAAAGCAGATGATGCGATAGGGCGTGTCGATCTGTTCCCGTGATTGGACCGGTGCCACACCATCGCGCAGCGCCCAAATCTTGCCGGTCTCCCAATCCCCGTAAATGAACGCCCCGCGAAGCTCCTTCAAACGGCTGCCGCGATAAACATGGCCGGCGGTGATCGACGCCGCCTCCGAGTGCGGGTGAATCATCACCGGGGGCAGGACTGGTGTGGGACCGCGCTTTCCCTCGGGCTTCACGACCTGCTTTGGTCCCTCCATCAAGCTCCAGCCGTAGTTGCCGCCGCGCTGGCCCTTGTAAACTATCTCCCACAATTCCCAGCCCACGTCGCCGATCCATAGCGCGCCGGTGAACGGATCGAAGGACATCTTCCACGGGTTGCGCAGGCCGTAGGCCCACACCTCGGGCCGCGCGCCAGGGGTTTTGACAAAGGGATTGCTCGCGGGGATCGCGTAGGCCTTTCCGTTCTCCGTGTGATCCACATCGATGCAAAGCACCGAGGAAAGCAGGTCACTGATGTCCTGCCCGGTGTTCAAAATGTCCGGCGGATCGGGATTCGCCGCGTCGCCAGTCGAAATGTAAAGGTAGCCATCCGGGCCGAAGCGCAAGCAACCGCCGTTGTGGCCTCCACTCAGGAAGGTCAGAAGCACCACCTCGCTTTTCAGATCGACGCGCGGCGGGTTTGATTTCTCGACCGTGAACCGCGAGACGCGTGTGCCGTCCGGCACGCCATCCTTGATGACGTAACAGATGTAGATATAGCCGTTCTCTTGAAACTTGGGATGGAACGCCATGCCATAAGCCGCGGCCATCTCCGGGTGCAATTGCTTCAAATCGACCAAGAGATTGGTTTGCGTCGTGTCGTTTTGGTTGGCGAAGGAATAGACCCGGCCCTTCAACTCCATGAGATAGATCAAGTCGGATCCCGGCGCCAGCGCCAGTTCCACCACGCCATCGAAGGTCAGATGTGGAAAGACGCGCTCGCTCACATACGGATAGGGCGGCTCGGGCGATCCGTTTACCCCTGAGGTGGTCCAAGCCGGGCGACGTGATTGCGCTTGGGCCAGAATGGATGCGGTGATGGCAAAGAGCGCGAAAAGAAGACGCGACGCAAGCGGAGGGAATGGCGGTTTCATCGGGCGTTCGTGCGGGGATCAATAGCGCGTTTCAGCGGCCGCGCACAAGCAGATAGAGCCGCGCGAAGGGACGGGCTACTGGCGTTCCGCCAAACCGCCGGATTGCCTCGCCGCCCGGTCCACGCTCGCGGTTTGGATTTCTGCCTTGGAAGGCGTTGGATTTACCAAGGCTCGCGAGGGGTTGAGGCGAAGGCAGGAAACGCAAGTCGCAAGGCAAAGTGTGGCCAGAAGCAAACGGGCGAGGATCTTCATGTTTTTCATTTTTCGGATTGGCTGAAATGTCCCAGCAACGCGCGAATTTCCGCGGCTTGCAGGGCGATGGCAGTTTGGCGAGCCGGGTCGTCCGCGGAACTGTCCGCGATTTGCTCGCAGTAGTCGACAAAGGCGGAATGGCTCCACGCGTTCCTCGGAAGGAGTCGTGTTTTGAGGGCCGCGTGCCCGGGCATGGCCAGTAACGCGCCCGCGAGATGGGAAAGACTCGCGGCGGCGGGATGGTTGCCAACGCGCTGGAACCAGTATTTGGCGTTCCAGTAGTCCGGCTCGCGCCGGTGCATAATGCCATGCAACCAGCTCCCCGATGGGTTGGCTATCTCCTGCGCCAGTTCATGTGCGGGATCGAGGTGATCGTGCCAAAGCAAAACCGCGCAACGAATGAGCGGCTCGCTTCCAGTGGGAAGGCCCGTCGCCGCGAAGAACCCGGCCAGGCGGTCGTCCAGCGAGTTCAAGTCATCGCGCCCGACGCGAATCTCGGGACCGATGCCGGGCGGCGCGGGAGTGAACAGCAACGCCTCCAGCGGCGCGGATAAGGTGGACGAAGGCGGATGCGTCATGGCGATCCGAGTTAAACCCGAAAGCCAAAGCGGAGCCAAGCGCGAGATTGCCCGGCGGCAAATGAACTCGTTCAAATTGGACTTGGGCAAAGGCGCGGGTTACGCTCAAAACAGAATAGAGGAAAAAAGAAACGAATCCGAAAAATGCCCCGGCCCCAAAATTTGCTCGCGAAGGCGTTGCCAAAGCAAGGACCGGAGTCTCGCTTTTCTGCGCCACGAGGAAATCGTTCGGAAATCAAGTCGGCGCGGGATGGTGACAATGCAAGTGTTTTCGATTCGCCGCTGGTCATTGATTGGCAATTGGTTATGAAAATAAATTGACCGAAACGGTCACGGCCAAATCAAAGTCATTGAAGGAAAATCAAGCCATTCGGTTGAGCTTGATCCGGGAGGACGGAAGGCGGGTTGAAATTGCCAGTCAGTAGGAAACGCATGAGCGAATTCGCTACCCGATACAGCCCGGAGTTAAAAGAGCAAGCCACCCGCCTGATCTCCTTGCCCTTTCCTCTCCGGGATGCTAGTCCTTCCGCGACTTTCCACCGATTTGCGTCCGTTGTCGGACGGCCAAATTGTTCTATCCTAAGCCTATGAAAACCAAACGTTTCCTTGGTTCCGCCTGGCTGGTTCTGGCGATCTCGTGCGGAGGTTTGGCTGTCTCCCCAACCGCGCGAGCACAGCCCGCCACGAATGCTCCTGCGGTCACCAACAGGTTTGAATCCGAGATTGTCGCCTTTGAAAGAGGGGATCGCACGAATCCACCGCCCAAAAACGCGATTCTATTCACGGGCAGCTCGAGCATCCGGTTCTGGAAAAATGTTCCGCAGGAATTTTTTCCCGCGGCCGCGTTCGCGCGCGGGTTCGGCGGCTCGCAGATGAGTGATCTGCTGTTCTATGTGGACCGTATTGTCATTCCTTACGCGCCGAAACAGGTTTTCGTTTACGAGGGGGACAACGATTTGGCGGCGGGGAAAACTCCGGAGGAGATCCTGGCCGGCTACCAACAATTCGTGGAGCGAGTTCACCACGAACTGCCCCGGACCCGCATCGCCTTCATTGCCGTCAAGCCAAGCCAGGCCCGCTGGAAAAATTTGGAAAAGATCAAAGCGACCAATGCCCTTATCGAGGATTACTCAAAGACTGATCCGAGACTTGAATTTATCGATGTTTTTTCTCCGATGCTGGATACCAACGGTAGTATGCGCCAGGAGTTGCTGGGGCCGGATGGCCTCCACATGAATCCGGAGGGATACAAACTCTGGGGACAGGTGATCCGCCCGCATGTGATGAGGCCAAGAATGGATTAGGCTGGCTCGTGCCTATTTTCCGTCCGGGCGGCGCCGCCTTCGCCAACATCGGGAAATCGCACCGTAAAAGTCGTCCCTTTGCCAACCTCGCTGGCGACCTCAACGGTTCCGCCGTGGGCGCGGACGATGGCTTGGGTGATGGCCAGGCCGAGACCGGTCCGGCCGACCGCACTGGTTCGCGCCAGGTCCGCGCGATAAAACCGCTCGAAGATGTGCTCCAAATGCTCGGGCGCGATGCCTTGCCCTTTGTCCGCCACGGCGCAAATCACCACGCCGTTTTCTTTGCGGGTCGTCACTCGCACGTCGCCGTTTGGCTCGTTGTGGTGGATGGCGTTGGCCACCAGGTTCGTGATAACCTGCGCAAGCCGGTCGGGGTCACCGGAGCATTCCACTGGCGCGGTGTCGCACTCCAGTTGGACGCGGCGCTCCGCCGCCAGGGGCCGAAGCAGATCAACGCATTCCAGCGCGGTTTTCGTGAGGTCAAATCGCCTGCGCCGGGGCTGTTCCTGGCCCGCGTCCAGCCGCGCCAGCTCCAACAGGGACTCGATCAGCCGCCGCATCCGTTGCGCCGCGCGCTGGCACGCCTCCAGTGTCTCCCGGTATTCCGGCGCGGTCCGCTCCCGATGGAGCGCGCTCTGGGTTTGGGTAAGCATCACTGCCACGGGAGTGCGCAACTCGTGCGCCGCGTCCGAGGTAAAGCGCGCCTGCTGGGTGAAAGCCGCGTCGAGCCGCGAAAAGGTTGAGTTCAAAACCCCGGCGAGTTGCCCCAGCTCGCTGTCGGTGTCGCCGCCATCAATGCGCTGGGACAGGTCGCCCCCGGCGATTTTCGCGGCGGTGGCGCTGATGGCGGACACCGGGCGCAACGCGGAATTGACCAGCCACCACCCGCCAGCCAGGCCCATTAGCAGCACCGCCACGCCGCTGCCAACCAGCAGCCGCGCCAGTTCCCCCAGCTTCGCCTCCTCGCGTTTCATGAGATGTCCGGCCAGCACGCACTCGCCCAGCGGAGTGAAGTGATACATTTCCCGAAAGCCCCCGTGCGTTCGCAGCTTGTGCCGCAACTCTTTATTTGTCGGCCTCTGGGGCATCTCCAAGTCTGCCGGCGCGTTGCGGGAACGGCCGATCTCCGCGCCGTATCGACTCCAGATCACGAAGTAAAAATCATTCGGATCGTCCTCCTGGAAGTTTCGAGCTTGCTCGGGTGGTAACCGGAAGCCGTGCAGCGGCGGTGGCGGCCGAAACTCCTCGCCCTCCGGACCGTCGCGTTCAGGCGGTCGAAACGGGCCAGGATCATCGTCCAGCGGAGGGCGTCGTTCCGGTCCGCCGCCGTCAAACGGGCCATCCGGCGGGGGGCGCCTGCGGTCCAGGGGACCGGGGGGCTTGAGTCCAGTCATTCCGGCGTTGACCCGCAGCAACAAAGACTGGTCCACCTGGCTCAATGTCTCGGTCCGTTGCCAACGGTACGCGGTGAAGCCGAAACCGGACAGTACTGCCACCAGCAGCAAGCCGTACCACAATTGCAACCGCCATTTGATCGACTTCGGAATCATTCCATTGTTCCCGCGATGCAATAGCCATGCCCCCGGCGTGTCT
>CAZMLP010001150.1:0-3558 GCA_964566745.1 uncultured Verrucomicrobiota bacterium
GTGCCTGTCATCGCGCTCGGGCAGTTGGAGGCGTTGCGGCGCGCGGGTGGAGCGGCCGCCTTGGAGCCGCTGAAAGAGCAAGCAAACGGCCCGGCAGAGGGCTTTCGGATTCGTGTCAAACCGGGTGACGCGCCCGCGGTGTTTATCGCCGGCAACGACCCGCGCGGGACCCTGTACGGCATCGGGTATTTGCTTCGCCAGTTGCATTTCGGCCGGGGCAGTGTCGTCGTGGATGATAATCTTCAAGCGACCACCGCGCCGAAGTATCCGCTGCGCGGCCATCAGCTTGGCTATCGTCCCAAGACCCACTCCTATGACGCGTGGGATTTCGCGATTTGGGAGCAATATTATCGCGACCTGATTGTCTTTGGCGCGAACGCGATCGAGTTGATCCCGCCGCGCTCGGACGACGATGTGGACAGCCCGCACTTTCCGCTCCCGCCGTTGCCGATGATGGCGGGCATGTCCAAACTCGCGGACGACTACGGTCTCGACGTCTGGATTTGGTATCCCGCGATGGACCCGGACTACTCGAAGCCGGAAACGGTCGAAGCCGCGGTCAAGGAATGGGACCAAGTCTTTCGCCGGTTGCCGCGCATCGACGCGGTGTTCGTCCCGGGCGGCGATCCCGGCCACACGCGACCGAAACACTTGATGGCGCTGCTTGAAAAGCAGACCGAGTCGCTGCATCGCTCGCATCCGAAGGCACAGATGTGGGTTTCCCCCCAGAGCTTCAACGAGGAGTGGCTCAACGAGTTTTTGGACATTTTGCGGAAGGAGCAACCAAAGTGGCTGGGCGGCGTGGTGTTTGGCCCGCAAGTGCGCGTGAGCCTGCCGGAATTGCGCGCGGCGGTGCCCGGGCAATATCCCATCCGCCATTACCCGGACATCACGCACTCGCGGCAGTGCCAGTATCCGGTGCCGGACTGGGACACCGCGTTCGCCATCACCGAGGGCCGCGAGTGCATCAACCCGCGCCCGGTCGATGAGGCCGCGGTCTTCCGCCTGTTGCAACCGCGCACGACCGGTTTCATCACCTACTCGGAGGGATGCAACGACGATGTGAACAAGGCGATATGGAGCGCGCTGGGCTGGAACCCCGACCAGCCGGTCGCCGGGATTCTCCGTGAGTTCAGCCGTTACTTTGTCGGCGAACGATACACGGACAGCCTTGCTCAAGGCTTGCTCGCCCTCGAGCGAAACTGGCGCGGACCGCTGGTGGCGAACGAGGGAATCAGCACAACCCTGGGGCAGTTCCGGGAAATGGAGCGCCAGGCCACGCCGCGCGACCGGCAGAACTGGCGGTTTCAGCAAGCCTTGTTCCGGGCGTATTACGACGCTTACACTCGTGCGCGCTTGTTGCGCGAAAGGGAGTTGGAGGATCGCGCGATGGAGCAATTGCGCGACGCAACGCGCACGGGCGCGAACCTGGCCATGAACGCCGCCGAGGCGACGCTGAACCGCGCCCTCACCGAGCCGGTCGCAACTGATTTGCGCGCGCGCGTATTCGAACTGGGCGAGGCCTTGTTCCAAAGCATTCGCATGCAATTGAGCGTGCCCCGTTACCAGGCCATCGGCGTGGATCGTGGCGCGAGTCTCGACACAATCGATTATCCGCTCAACAACCGCCGCTGGCTGCGCGAGCAATTCGAGCAGGCTCGAAAACTGAAGACCGAGCCGGAGCGTCTCGCGGCCATTGACCGCATTATCAATTGGAACAATCCCGGTCCTGGCGGCTTCTATGACGACTCGGGCAACATCGAGTTGCAGCCGCACTTGGTGCGCGGACTTCCATTCGCCCAGGACCCGGCAAGTTTGGTTTCATCCAAGGTCGGCTTCGAAGAGGGCGACGTCGTGGATGAACCGGACGAGAAACCCCAGGGCGCGATGCGTTACTCCTGGCTGAACCACGCCGAGTCTTTAAACGAGCAGCCGCTGCAGATGCGCTACACAGACCTCGACCCGCGCGCGCGCTACAAGATTCGCGTGATGTATGTGGGCGACAGCCCGAAACGAAAAATCCGCCTGGTGGCCAATGGCTCGATGGAAATTCATCCAATGATCACCAAGGAATTCCCTTACAAGCCGATCGAATTCGACATCCCGCCCGCCGCGACCCAAGGCGGGGAACTGGTGCTCAGTTGGACTCGCGAGCCGGGTTTGGGTGGAAACGGTCGCGGTTGCCAGGTTTCCGAGATCTGGCTCATCAAAAAATAACCATCACAACACGCTTTCATGTTCGAGTCACCCGCTCCCCTGCCCCCTTTGGAAAATCCGGTGAAAGCCCGACTTCGCGCGGGCGAGCCGGTCATTGGCATCACCATCACCACCAACAATGTTGAGGCCGCGGCGCAGGCAGCGAGCCTGGGCTTCGATTTCCTCTGGCTCGAAATGGAGCACTCCCCCGTCAGCCTGGAGACGGTGCGGAACGTCGTGCTCGCCACGCGCGGGCTAAAGGCTGTGCCGTTCGCGCGTGTGCCAGTGAACGAGCTGTGGACCGCCAAGCGCGTGCTGGACGCGGGCGTCCTTGGCGTGATGTTTCCTTTTACCAGCACCGCGGAGCTGGCGCGCCGGGCGGTGGCCGCCTGCAAGTACCCGCCCGCCGGCAAGCGCGGATCGGGAGCGGGCCTGGCAAGTTTTCGCTGGCAAAGCCCCGGGGGTTATTATGATTTTGCCGACCAAAATGTGATGGTTATCGCCATCATTGAGGAGGCCGAGGCGGTGGCTCGAATCGACGAAATTGCCGCCGTTCCCGGTATCGACGTGCTTTTTGTCGGCCCCAGCGATTTGGCTTTTTCCATGGGCTTGCGGGGTGACATGGCCCATCCATTGGTTCGCGAGGCAATGAGCAAGGTGGTGGCTGCCGCTCGTCAACATGGCAAGGTGGCGGGCCGTCTGGCATTAACTGAGGAAGAAATACAACTCTCTCTGGATCAAGGCTTTCTATTTATCCAATCGGGGACAGAATTGGACTTCATGGCAGCCGGCGCGCGTTCTCTTTTGGGGAAAATGGGTCGGAATATGGCCAGCGGAACAGGTGGTTATCACCCCATCCCAGGATAATCAAAGGGATGATTTTTGACTAGAAATTGCATAAATTGTGAGATTTTTGCCATTTCTGCCGGGAAATCTTTCAAAACTAACCACTTCTGGTTATTGTGGAAGCCAGAATATCGGATATAACTGCCCCTGCTTTGGATTGCCGCAGGGGCGCTCTGATAACAACCCCAAGGAGGGATGCCCCTGCGGTTTTTTTATTTACAAGACTGCTCTTTGTATGCGCCGCCACTCCCCACAAGCGTTATTGCATTCGCAAGTCTCTTATGGAAAACCATTTGTGATTTTCTCGCTGGAAGACCAAGAGAGGTAGTGACCGAAAACGAATGCAGGAGTCAGCGAATTTGGAGTCTTCCTCCTCAACTTACTTCCGGGAAGCCTTTGCGCAGGGAGCACCACGGTTCCTCCGTGGAGACATCCACAATACCCGGCTCGGCGGCATTCGCCGGAGACAGGATGGCGAGGAAATCCAGCTTTTCGGGAAACGGATTGTAGGTGCCG
>CAZMLP010001151.1:0-7598 GCA_964566745.1 uncultured Verrucomicrobiota bacterium
TACGAATGCGGCAATCTGCTTTTGTTTCGAGCGCGGCAAAGCGCTGGCGGCTTCAAACACCTTCCGCAGTTCACCTTTGATGCCGCGACCGTCCGGCTTTGAAGGAATGCCGCCGATCAACCCTTCGACAGTGACACCGTAGGCGCGGGCCAGACCGGTGACGAGCTGGCTGCCGATGATTGAGCCAGACAACTCGTATCTCGAAATCGCGTTTTGAGAGACGCCAACAGCAGCAGCGGCTTCCTCCTGTGACAGGTTGGCTTTAAGCCGGAGGTCAAGCAGGTGCTTCCCGAGCGGCATTCGCGGCGTGTTTGGTCGTCGGCCCATGGTGGAGGGTGTATACATGAGGCAAAAAGCGTTGGATAGACGACGAGGCAATCCGGTTCCTCGGGCAGGCGTCCAGCGACCCTGGCCGGGCTTTGGTCCTCAGCCAGACGCGGCACCTCTTGTCAGCCATGGGCAACCCTTTGGAGGAACTGGCCCGGCGTTTTGACCTGTTCGCGAGCCAAGTCCAGCGGCAAGAGGTCACGCAACGCCATTGGCGGTCCGAGGCGCAGTTCATGGGGTTTACCCTGGCTGGCAGGCCCGTGCGGGGAGTGGCGCTGACATACCGGGAGGAATGGACCCAAATACAGGTTCGGAGCCTATGAGAGAACTTACGACATCAGCAGCAGCCAAAAGGGACAGGCTCCTTTTCCCTGACCCAGCCGAAGTAAACATAACAAACATTGTGCGAATCAAGTTTGCCGTCCGGTAGAGCAGTTGTTTTTCTTTGGAGTTACTCCTATTCACTATCCCTGTCAACCTTTTATCCGTTAAACTCGACACCCTCAACCGTCCTTCGGCTTTTGCGAACGCAACCATTCTTCAAATCGCCGTTGATATACAGCTTCCGCACTTTCGGTTTGATCCGCGCCGGTCTTGATCGCGTGAATATTCGAGTATGCCACGACGACGGCAACAGTGACGATACCCGCCTTCACCGCAAACACCGCCAAGCAAAGCAACAGACCCGCCCAACCTCCCCCCGGAGCGAGTTGCGCAATGTAAACCTGTATCACTTGGTCATTCATTTTCGTCTCCCTAAATTTGAAAGTCCAAAGCCCATTCTCCCCGTTCACACAGTCGGCAAGCGTGGCTAATATTGTTCGTAGTGTAAACATGCTCGCCAGTTGCCGCAAAGACCCAATTTTCTCCCGGCTCGATGACACAGACATACCATCCCGTTTCTTTACACCGATAATACGCTCCCCATAACGACGGTTTTCCCCTCATGCGTCTTTCCCTTGGTAAGTGCCTTGCGTTACGTATCGGTTACGCAGCGCAACACTTGAGCAGGCCTTTAAGGCGCAACGGAGGAGGAACAGAGCAGCAGTCGCCTCACCGCAGGAAGCGTGTCTCAGCGCGGCTTGTAACGCGCATCGGGGTCGTGCGAAGCCTCCGCCTTTGCCCGAAGGTCCCGCACATGTTCGCGCCAACACCGCGCATCCCGCTCCACCGATTCGCTGATTTTGTGATCGTGCCTTATCTTGTGAATTGACTTGTAGACCCACACAACCGCAACCGCAAAGGCAGCTATGACGACCACCAACGAAACAGCCCACACAAGTAGAATCTGAAACGAAGCGGCTGTGTAGGCGCTTATTAGCTGACCAAACCAGTCTTGCATTGATCATAACCGTATCAAACCCGTGAATCGCCGCAAGTCCTAACATGCCTAAGACATTAAGAGTGCAAGCCAACTTGTGGTGTGGGTTCGGTTTCCATCCGGCACACCGCAACGATGCGCTTCCATCGCTGGGCCATCACACGCGCGGACGCCCGAACTTGTAGTCTCTAGGGCCGACGGCCCGAAGGAAACTTCGTTTCCCATGTCACCACGCCGGGCCGTTGCCGTTGACCACGTAAGGCCCGCGACGCGGCCCGCCGGTAATCACTTGCGGCCCTAATCGCGCAGGCGCGACGCTGGAGATTTCTTCGCGCCTTTCTTCCGCTGGACGGTTTCGCGGATAGCTCACGCCATCTATCCACACGTCTTGATCCGAAACCCGTTGCAAATGCCCGTCGCCACTGCGATACGCACGGCCATCCGACAACCAAACAAACACGGAGCGGCCGTCAAAGACCGCGCCAGTGACCCATGCAACGCGCTTTCGCGGCTCATGGCGCTCCCGGTCAACCTCCGTGTGCGTGACGGCCTGTGGCTCGGCCTGCGGTTGTTCCTTGCGCACCACCTGAGCGACGTTCGTGGCTTGGGTTTCCACCGCTTTCTTGACGGCAACGATCCGCCGTTCCGGGTGTGTGAAACGGATGTAAAAATATCGGCCCATCGCAACGAACAACAGCAGCGCCGCAATGATTCCCGCCGGGACCATCCACCATGGCAAGCCGGTGCGCTCCGGAGGCGTCTCTGGCTCGCCATGACCCGGAATTCCGACCTTCACACTTGTGTCGTAGCAATCAGCCAGCCGCTTATCCAACGTGAAGTGGCCAAACTCACAGGCTTTCTCTCGCTCGTTTCCAGTGTATGGCTTGAGATACGTGGACCACGTGAAGCGGTTCGGTCGTTTGAAGAAGAGCCAGAACTTCAAGTAGCGGTGATTCGTGAGATACACGAATTTCTGAATCAGCCGCCGGAATTGGGCGTCGAGATTCTCCACGCTCTGCGCGATCAGGATGACCTCGTCTCCAAGACCGCGATGCTGGCTGGCATAGTAGCTCGCATCGACCCCCAATTGTTGCCAATTCTTTGCGCGGAAGAACTGGCTCGCCTCGTCTATCGCGAACAGAACTTTTCCGCCTCGCCGAGCTTCCGACCAGTCAAGCGTGGTTAGGTGGATTTTGCTTTTGTCGTTTATGTCGGGACGATCAGGCAGCGTTATCCAACGCCAGCCGGTAATGTTGCCAGAAGCGGAATACATGGGCACACACCCTCGATACCGCCAGAATTCAAAAACCTGCTCATCGGTGAGCAGGCGCAGCTTCCAGCGCATTTGCGTCCACGCGTCGCTTTTGCCGCGCTCGCGCAAGTGTTCCCGGAATTTGACCAGCACAATCGGCGCGTTTGTGACGACCGTCCATTCGCCGGATTCCAGCGCGGCCCGTATCGCGTGCATGAGCCACAGGGTCTTCCCCCCGCCCATCAAGCCGCTGTAAACGCTTATCATCCCCTGCCCCCTTTCACAGCCCGCCAGACGGCGCGATGATTTTCTCCACCACCCTCTTACCCCACTGGTAAAGCCCGATAACCAGCGTGACGCCAAACCCAGCAAAGAAAGCGCTGGTGAAAGTCATCTGGTCGTAGAATGTGCACCCCATGAAATGCGTTCCCTCACTTGGGTTTGCCATGTCCAACAGCGTCAACCAATGGACGCGACCATTGCCTAATGCCACGCCCGCGCTGGACACCGACAATCCGCCGGTTCCATCCGCCCATTGCAGGGCCGAAAGACCCAAGCCGCTCAACGTGTTGCCGGAGGGCCCCTCGACGAACAGGGAGGAGTCATCGACGTAAACTGTCACCCCAGGCGGAACCACGGCGAACGGGATTTCCGCGCCAAGCCCGGTATCGAATGCCACGAGATTAACATTGCCGTGCGTGGTGTTGACGATTTGCCATTCGTCAGCGCGCACACCGCAGGCGACGAGCAGGAGCAAGAGAATTGTTTTCATTTTCCGCCGAAGTAGGATTTGACCGCCATGAGAACCGCGTAAATTCCGATGTAGAGGTGTGTGGCACCAAACCGGAATATCCAATAACTGAGGAAATATCCGATGACTTCGCCGAGCGGGAAAAACTCGAGGAAGATGTAAATCGCCGTCGATATCCACGGCGTAGCCGGTGACACGACCGAGTGCGCAATGCCTGTCACCGCAGAGACGGTAATCCCGTTGAAAGTGGCCGTGAAGAACACCGGAATTATGCCGATGGCCGCTATCATGACGAGCGTAACGACCGGAACAATTGCCTGTTTGAGGAGGGCACTCAGGCCAATCGCCGCCAGCGTTGTCACCTCCGGGCTTGGAATCGCCCAAATCGCGCCGCTGGCAACGCTCATGATAAGTCGCTCATAAACGGGATAGATGCAGGTCAAGTAGAGCAGGGTTGCCGCTATCAGCCATGCCGCATGACTCCACGTCGTCAGAGGATTCCACCACGATTGGAGGTGCGGATCAAAGTTGACCTCTTTCGGGGCATTGTTCACCCCAAGAAGCGGCATCCGCACTTTCCACATGTCATGGTCGTATGATGTCGGGGTGTCTTTCAGGGCGTTGCCAAGGTCCTTGATGTCGGACAGAACCGCCGCAGTGCCGTTAGTGACGCTGGACACGTCCAACGACGCTTTAAGCCCCGTCACCTGATCGCTGAAGCCCGTGCCGGCATCGTGGACGCCGTTGGTGTAGCCGACCTCGTATTTCGCGAGGATGTTCGACGCGAGCCGATTGCCTTCCGCTGTGTTCGCCAGAATTCCATCCAAGTCGGTTTTGGACTGAGTCAGCGTCGTGCCAATTCCCGCCAACTGGTTCGTGACGACAGCCAAGCTCAGAAGATGCAGGCCGAGCAGGTTCGTCGATACGGCCCCTTGCGTGACGAGTGTGCTCATCTTGCCATCGATAGAGGCAACCGATGTTGTGATGGCCGCGAGGCGCGTGTTCGCCGTTCCAAATCCGGCGTTGATGTTCGCGTTCATCGCGTTGATGGATGAGTTGAGCGCGTTGAACCCCTGATACTCTGTTGTGTAAAGGACGTTCCCGACGGTTTGCAGGGTCGCCTCTTTGGCCAAGTCGCTCGTTCCAGTCTGAAAGCCTATCGCCGGGGCGTTCGTCCCTGCCGTGTTAAACGGCGCCGGAGTGCCGTTGTCAGTCGCCCCCTTCGGCGGTTGCGGCGACGTGCCCGGCGGGTCTTGCCACCAACCGGAGTCGCTTGTATCAGCGTGAGCCACGATCTTTGGCGTTCCGACGGGATTACCTGCCTGATCCGTCACCAACGGCTTCGCCTGAATCTTGATGTCAGCCTTGTTAGTGCCGCCGTATGTGAAGCAATAATTCTCTCCCGGCGCTATCGTCGCCACTGTGTTCGGTTGCGGCACGTCGTTTATCAGCGTTCCGTAGCTCTGCGGAACCGTGCTGTTATTCGTCACGCAAAGCGTTATGTAGTTCGTCGGCACCACAGCTTCGGGATTCGTCGCGTATCCCGGCCAAATGTCAAAGACCACTGGAAAACCGGCTGGCAAGGTCTTGCAATCGGTAACTGACTGAGACCCGGTAGCCGCGTTGAAGAATGATACCTTGATACTGTCGCCCGTGTTGAAGCTGGCGAAAAAGTCCTGCCCCGATCCACCCGGATGAATTGTGATACCCGAGCCGAGTGTGCCATAGGTGCCCCCCGCGCAATGAAGCACGGTTATGGAACCGCCGTTAATGTCAACGGTTCCATGATTGTTCACTTGAATGTTTGGGTCCGCTAGAGCAGCTGGTTGATAAGCCGCACACAGGCATACCCACACAAAAGCCCACAAATGAAACCCGCGAGTGGAATTAGTTCCGGTTGCATAGCGCATAAAAAAAGGGGGCCGTGAGGCCCCCCGGTGTGGTGTTTCCGCGATTACGGGGCCATCGCCTTGACGACCCGCTTGCCGATGCGCCAGCCCAGCACCGTCAGGCCGATGACGAGCAGCGCGGCGACCAGCGTCGTCAGCTCCGCCGGGAACCCGGTAATCAGAGCAGGAAGCAAGGTCGTCGGATCAGTAGCGCGCGCCATCGGCGCAAAGACCGCGAGGCAGAACGCGACGGCCATAAAGACGGCAACGCCGCCCACGCTTTTGCGGGGCACCGCCGGAGTTTCATAGACCTGCTTGCCAGTTACCGCGTCGAGAACGACGCCCGCGTATTTCTTGATTTTGTTCATTGTGTTTGTGGTTATCCCGCCCTAAGCGGGGTTGTCTTTATTGACGGTGACCACGTTACACGCGCGCGCGAGCCAAGTCTCCGGGACGGTGGCACGGCCCCACTCGATACCCAGCTCTTGCGCTATTGCGTCCAAATCCCCAGCCCGCTGGACTAGTTGTTCCACGTATTTCTTCGCCGGGACCTCCTCACCAAACATTAGCTCACGGTATTGAATGGCCTCCCTCGCACGTGACAACCGGATTGCAACAGAATCTATTTCGCGACTCACTAGATGTTCCAAAAGGCACTGCTGTGCTTCGGTAAGGTCTAATGGCATCGATTTCACTTGTGATCCTTTCCCTCTAACATTTGTTGTTTCGGACCCCAACCAGCCCGGTATTTCGGACGGAGAGCGCCCTTTTCTCCGCGTATTCCAAAACCTCCCTCCACGGCAGATAAGCCCGCCCGAGCACGTAGACCACCGTGAATTTCCCCCGCTCTTTCGCCCGCCACTCGTATGTCCGATACGGGATGCCCGTCACTCCCGCAGCCGTCGTCAGGTCCACCATAGGGCCATACACGCTTAAGGCTTTGTTCAACTCCAACGAGTTTTCTACGCAAATCTGCGCCGGTGTGTTGCGACATAAGTGCATCAAATCCTTTCCGATCCTCCGGCATTACGCTGCGTAACACCGTAGTTTTCATTACTTGTTTAGCTATCTCCCACGGCACCTTTTTAACGCCGTGTTTCTTTTGTAACCTGTTGACCTCCTTGTGGTAAGGACTTTTCACAACAATGTCCTTCACCTTCGTTCCTCTGAACCCGCCCAGAGTGCGCCATTTGCTCAAACCTTTAAGACTCGCCCGTTCTTTGGCCAGATACTTGGCCATGTAGCCGACCGCTCCGGAATCCGCGACGACCACGTGGTTGCGGCCCAAGCCATACTTCTCTCCAATGCGGCGGACCTCACGGACCGACATGCGGTAGTTCAACAGGCAGTGCCAATGAATGCCGTGTGTGTTGTGTAACTCGTAAACGCGAACGCCTTGGAGTATGCCCCCGTAGGCGTGCTGCAATTCGTGCCAAAAGGCGTGGAATATCGGCCCGTATCTCCAAATGGGATGGACCTTCTTGCAAGTAAAGGTCCAGAAGTATACTTTTTCGTATTGACGAAAAAGCGTCTCACAACTAAACGTGAAGGCAGCATGACTCTTGGTCATTCCTTTAATTGCCGTTAAGGGTTGATCGTAATGCACCTCGCCCGGTGGTGTTGACGCACCGCCGGGTTTTTTCTTACCCGATAGGTTCTCCTTTCTTCAACAGGCAGTAACCGAACATCTTCACCTGCTCTTTCACGTGGGCGTCAGTGTGGTGGCTAGCCGTCGCCAGGTGCGACAGGCCAACCCAATCGACCAACCGGAAGCTGAAGGCTCCGCGAGTCGCAAACGGACTCCCCTCGCACGTTAGCGGTTCAGTCGTTACCTCGAATGTCTCCCCGACCACTCGCCCAGTCGGAATAACGTTAATTCCTATCCGCTTGTCGCGGTATGTGCGGCCCGCCCGCCTCACGTCCTCCGCGTCAACGGGCCATTCAAATGCTTTTGTCTCTGGCATAGTCGCCTCGGTTTTTGTGCCGGTCGTCTATATATTAAACAAGGATAGGCCCGCACGGCGCGCGCTGCGCGCGCGCCTGTGCGGGCCACGTCCA
>CAZMLP010001152.1:0-4112 GCA_964566745.1 uncultured Verrucomicrobiota bacterium
CGGGCGCGTGGCGAAACTGCGCACCGCCGCGATTCGCCCGGCCTCGCTCGACGCGCCGATTGGCGATGATGACTCCAACACCTTCGGCGAGATCGTCCAGGACGAGAATGCCGACTCGCCCTACCAGCAACTCGAGGACAAGACCGTTACGAAGATGCTCCAGGAACTGGTCAAAACCTTGGAGGAACGCGAGCAGGAGATTTTGAACTATCGCTTTGGGCTCGATGGCGGCAGCGAGCGCACGCTGGAGGAAGTGGGCGAGCGATTTGGTGTCACACGCGAGCGGGTTCGCCAGATCCAGAACCTCGCGCTGAGGAAATTGCGGAAGATGATCCAAAAGCTTGAAGCCGAGCGGAAGTAGATTGCACAGTCGGGGAAAACAAATCTATGAGAGATCCCGTTGCAGCCCGGCTGGAAGGCGCCATCCGCAATGTCCCCGACTTTCCCAAGCCGGGCATCCAGTTCAAGGACATCACGCCCGTGCTGGCCGACGCCACTTTGTTCGCGTCAAGCATCGAGGCGCTGGCGGGCAATTTCAAACCCGGCTCGGTGGATGTCGTTGTTGGCATTGACGCGCGCGGCTTTATCTTCGCCGCAGGGGTGGCTTTGAAGTTGGGGGCCGGATTTGTGCCGGTGCGCAAGAAAGGCAAGTTGCCTTTCACCACGCACGAGCAATCCTACGATCTGGAGTACGGCTCGAACACCATTGCCATCCACACGGACGCCATTTTGAGCGGGGCGCGCGTCCTGCTTGTGGATGACCTTCTCGCGACCGGCGGCACGGCGAGCGCGGCGGTTCAATTGTTGCAACGGCTTGGAGCCGAGATTCTCGAGGCGTCCTTCCTGATTGAGCTCGCGTTTCTTGACGGGCGCAAACGCCTCGCAGGGGTGCAGATACGGTCAATTATCACCTATTGAGCCTCCGACCGAGGCGGGAAGGAGCGGCGCAAAGCGTGCAGGTCGTCGTCTTTTTTCCGGGTTTAGCTCATGGACTGGTTGCAGTCATTCGACGCCTCGCTGTTCCGCTTCATTAACCGCGATTTGAGCAACCCGCTCCTTGACGCGGTGATGCCGCTCTTCAGCAGCAATCCACTTTTTATTCCGGCGCTCGGATTGCTTGCCATCTGGATTCTGTGGAAAGGGGATCGCCATTCGCGTCTCTGCCTCGTCGTCACCCTCGCCATATTGACGCTGGGAAACCTCCTGGTGTGCGGGCCGTTGAAAGACGCGATCAATCGCCCGCGACCGTTTGTGTCGATTCCAGAGGCCCGCGTGCTGATTGGCCGGGGCGGGAGCGGTAGCATGCCGTCTTCTCACGCGTTCAACTGGTTCGCCGCGGCAACGGTGGTGGGGGTCTATTACCGGCGCAGCCGGCGAATCCTGCTTCCGTTGGCCGCATTAGTGGCTTTTTCACGGGTTTATGACGGTGTGCATTATCCTTCTGACGTGGCGGTGGCGGCTTTGTTAGGGGCGGGCTTTGCGACACTGACGGTGTGGGGAATGGAGCGCGCCTGGCGCCAGATGGGAATAAACTGGTTTCCGGGATGGTTCTCGCGATCACCTTCATTGACCGACGGGCGGGCCATTCCACTGACGCGCTCCAGCACGGGAGACCCTACCAGCGATCCCCAATGGATGCGACTGGGCTACCTCGTCACCGGGATATTGCTACTGTTTCGCTGGTGGTATTTGGCCTCCGGCAAAATCGATTTGAGCGAGGACGAGGCATACCAGTGGCTTTGGTCGAAGCATCCGGCGCTATCGTATTTCAGCAAGCCGCCGATGATCGCTTACACGCAGTGGCTCGGCACACATCTGTGGGGCGACAATGTGTTCGGCGTGCGGTTCTTTTCCCCATTGATCACGGCCATCGTCTCATGGCTGATGCTTCGTTTTCTGGCGCGGGAAGTGAACGCGCGCGCGGGCTTCTGGCTGGTGTTGATCGTCAACGCCGTGCCGATGATTGCCGTGGGTTCGATGCTGATGACCATCGATCCACTGAACGTCCTGTTCTGGACCGCCGCCATGGTGACGGGCTGGCGCGCCGTCCGCGACGATTCCACCAGCGCGTGGTGCTGGACCGGCCTCTGGATGGGACTTGGTTTCCTCAGCAAATACACCGGGCTTTTCCAATGGCTTGGCTGGGCGGTTTTCCTGGCTTGCTGGCCACCGGCGCGCACGCAAATTCGACGTCCCGGAATTTACCTCGCACTGCTGATTAACGCGCTTTGCACCATTCCCGTCATCGTCTGGAATGCGCAACACGGTTGGATCACGGTCACACATCTGGCCAATCGCGGCGGACTGGATCACCGATGGGCGCCAACGATGAACTTCTTTTGGGATTTCATTGCAACCGAGCCACTTTTGCTCAACCCGGTTTTCTTCATCGCGCTGGTTTGGGCCGCGATTGCCCTTTGGCGTCAAAGGCCGCGAAACGCCCTGCTTGTCTATTTGTTTGGCATGGGGGCGCCGCTTTTTCTGTTTTACACAGCCTACACCTTTCGCGCGCGGGTGCAGGGGAACTGGATCGCGCCCTCGGTGGTGCCGCTCTTTGCCATGATGGTCATCTTTTGGGAAGAGAGGTTTCGTTCCGGCGCGCGCTGGATCAAGCCGTGGCTGGGCGCCGGCATGACGCTTGGTTTGCTGGCGGCCGTGTTGCTGCACGAGCCCAATTTCGTCGCGAAGGTCTCCGGCAGGCCTCTGCCCGTGAAATACGAGCCTCTCCGGCGCGTGCGCGGCTGGCAGGCGATGGGGCGGGTGGTGGAAGAGGCGCGCGTGAAATTGGCGACCGAAGGCGCCACGTTTATTATCGGGGGGCACTATGGCATCACTGGATTGCTCTCCTTCTACATTCCCGAGGCAAAGGCCACGGTGAAAAGCCGGCCGCTGGTCTATTATCAATCCACCGATCATCCCGCGAACCAGTTCTATTTCTGGCCCGGGTATCGTGAGCGCAAAGGCGAAAACGCGATCTATGTGCAGAGGGTCGAGTCACCACAGGAGCCGCCGGAAGAATTGCGCCGCGAGTTCACTTCCGTCACCGATTTGGGGATGCGCGATGTCCTTTATCGCGGGCGCGTCTATCACACGGTGCAGTTGTTCGAGTGCCGGGGCCTGCGCTGATGGAAAATCGTCCGTCATCCGAGATGTTTTTGCCGGCGCGCGATTACGACCTGGCCGCCACGCTCTCCTCCGGCCAGGCCTTTCGCTGGCGTGAACGCGACGGCGCCTGGGAGGGAATCATCGGCACGCGCTGGGTCCGTTTGCGGGCCAGGGAGGACGGCATTGACGCTGTGACCGCCAGTCCGGTCGCGGATTGGAATTGGCTGGCTCACTTTCTCCAAACGGAAATCGACCTTGCCGCGGTGGTGACGACATTTCCCCAAGACGATGCTTTGCAAACTGCCGTAAATGAGTGCCGCGGGTTGCGGTTATTACGCCAAGACCCGTGGGAATGCCTGGCTTCGTTCATTCTGTCCTCGACCAAACAAATCGTTCAAATTCAGCAGATCGTGGGCCTTCTTTGCGAGCGGTTTGGTGAACCGGTTGCGAGTCCAAACGGCGAGATGGCGGCACGATCCTTTCCGACCGCGCCGCAAATCGCCGCCCGCACCGAGGAGGAGCTTCGCGCCTGCAAGGCGGGGTTTCGCGCCCCGTATCTCCTGCAATCGGCGCGCATGGTGGCGAGCCAGAAGGTTGATCTCGAAGCGGTTCGTGGCCTGAGTCTCGTGAACGCGCGGGAAACCTTGATGACGTTACCAGGCGTCGGCCGGAAAATTGCCGATTGCGTGCTCCTTTTCGCCTACGGATTCCCGACCGCGTTCCCGGTGGATGTTTGGGTGTTGAAGGCGCTGCGAGAACTCTATTTTCCGCGCCGCCGCGTCAAGCGAGACCGTCTGCTCCGTTTCACAGAGACTTACTTCGGCCCTCACGCGGGCTATGCGCAACAATATCTGTTTCATTACATGCGAACGCGCAAACAGCCTCGCGGGGGCAGGTCGCGCTGACGGAGACGCGTTTACCTTATTTGCCGCTGGTCTCGGGCGCGGTGGAGGTGATTTGCGGGGAAGGGGAACTCGCTTCTTCCTCTGACGACCGGAGGCCGAGGA
>CAZMLP010001153.1:0-2034 GCA_964566745.1 uncultured Verrucomicrobiota bacterium
ATCTTGTGGAAGCCTCCATGGACGAACTGTCCATGCTTCCTGAAGCGGGCTTTGACGCGGTTTTCCAACCGGTCAGCAGTTGCTACGTGCCGGACGTTGCGCTGCTCTATCGCCAGGTGGCGCGAGTGCTGGTGACCGGGGGACTCTATCTTAGCCAGCACAAGCAGCCGGCCGCGTTGCAGGCCGCGAAAGAATGGCAAGCCGAGCCGGGCGGCTATTTGATGCAGGAACCGTACTACCGCGCGGGACCCTTGTCGGCAGCGCCTCCCGGAAGCCTGCATCGCGAGCCGGGCACCATTGAGTTTCTGCACCGCTGGGAGGAGCTGCTGGGCGGGCTATGCCGGAGCGGGTTTGTCATTGAAGATGTGGCCGAGCCACGCCGTGGCGATCCGAAAGCGGGTCCGGGGGAGTTCGAGCACCGGAACTGCTACTTGCCTCCGTTTGTCGCCTTCAAGGCGCGCCGGACGAGTCAAGTGGTGGAAGGGAAGACGCTGAAAATCTGGGTGCCGCAGTGAGGCGGAGACAAGCCTTTACCGCCGTCCCCACCAGTAGATCGCCCAGCCCATCAAAGTCGCGCAAATCGAGCCGACAATAACCGCCCAAACAATTGTTTGGCGGTGGTGTCGGCGATTGCTGCGAGCCATACCCGGCAACAAGTAAAACCGATTCTGTTCTTTGTTCTTCTTCGACCAAAACATGCGCGCATCGCCCGCTCAACGAGTCACGGGCTGCATCCGTTGGATACGCGGGGAACTCTGCAATAACCTAGCCGCTTTGGCAACCATTGCCAATTCCAGTTTCCATGGACATTCCGCGCCTCACGGGCCGTTTCCGTGATCCCGCCACTGGACGAATCGAATCATTTTTGCAGGTTCTGAATCAAATGCCGCCAATTCTTCGGGATGGTGTCGTCTTGGTTGGCAAAAGAAGTTGTCAATGTCATCCCGGTCACGGAATCGACCACGCGCATAAAGATCCGGCAGTCACCGCGCTGGCCGTCGGGCGTCTCGCGGTCCAGAAACGTGATGGTTTTTTCGAGTCGGCCCAAGGGATCGAAGCTCTCGGCGGAAATGAAGTCCGGGTAAACATATTGGGCGAGCAACTCGCTTCGCTCCGCGCCGATTGTCCGCCGGCTTGCCTCCAGAAAATTGTTGAGCAGCTCTTGCCCTTGCTCGGGATGGGCCGCGACCTTGAATGTGGTTTTGCGCCCCTCATCGATGGTAAGATGCTCCTCGATCCTGCTCGCGCTGTTGCTGTCCAGTTGCTCGTGCCGGGCGATCAACCGGTCAAAGGATTGGTTGATCGAGGCGCGCTCGGCAGGGTTCATGCCCAGCAGGATCGCGGCCTCTTCCGTGAGATGATACGTGTCGTCGAGGGCCTTGAGGCCGATGCGATTCAGGTTGGTTTTGCTCAACGACACATAAGGTGTGCCGGCAGATGGTGGTGTGGCGAGGGTTGAGTTGGGCCAGGCAGTGACTCCGCTTTTTTGCGCGGCCCCACCGGTGGAGCGGTTTGGCCCGACTCCAGGCGTCGCCGATTTGGAGTGGTTTTCCGCCACTTTCGCGCGGGTTTCCGCGATCAAGGTTCGCAGGCCGGCAGTGGTTGCGCGGGTTCGGGCATTGGCGCCGGCTTGATATGCCGCCAAGGCAACAGCAGAAACAAAGACCAGGCCGGGGAGTTGAAGTTTTCCGGGAATCATAAGTGCTTCAGGGTTTGGGGGTTGCCGCGTTCTTTTTCATTTCCGCGATCGCGTTCCGAATCACCGGCGAAGTGACCTCATTTTCGTGCTCGACCGGCGCGATTGATCCGCCCGACCATGAGCCGTCGGGATTGCGATATTCTTGCCCGATGAAAACCGGCCCGCCGCCGGGCTGGTCGCCGTCCGCGAGGATTAACGTGACCCGCCGTTCCCGGCCGCCGTATTCTGGCGACAACGAGGGATTCTCTTTTATGTTCGCCAGGAAATACTTGGTTTCCTCCGTGCCCATCGTTTGTTCCAGGGAAGATTTTAGCTCGCTGGCCAGTTGGCTGTAC
>CAZMLP010001154.1:0-3511 GCA_964566745.1 uncultured Verrucomicrobiota bacterium
CCCGACTGCCAAAAATCCCGGCAAAGCCGCATTGCTTGCGTTCTTTTTCGGCGGTTTTGGACTCTTTGCCTACCTGCGCGACTGGCGCGATTTTGTAAGCCCGATGATTGTTTGGGGTGGAACAGCCTTCTACGCGCAAACAAATCACAGGCCAGCCAGCTATGTCGCAGCCCCTTTTCTCTGCGCCGTTATCGGTTTCATTCGCGCGTTGACGGTCAACGCGCAAATGAGGCGCAACGGAATTATCCCCAGCGCGCCCGTCGCATCCCCAAATGAAATGGGTCGGCAAGACGCGCCCGTTGCGGTATCGGCTGGCGATGATCCCGTCACCGCTATCGAAACCCGCCTCGCCCGCCTAAACGAGTTGCTGCGCAAAAATGTGATTACCCAGGCCGAGTATGAATCCAAACGGCAACAGGTCTTGGACGGCCTGTGAGCGTTATCATCTGAATTTTTCGCCCTGTATATGAATCGCGCCCCGCTATCCGCTCCGCGTATTGTGACCGCGCTGGCTGTCGCCGCCTTCGCGGATTTCATCCAACTGCCGTTGCATGTCGGATTTTCGACCATCATTCTCTCTTTCTTCGCCTTCGCCGGGGTGATCGTGGTCGATGTCTGCGCCCTGCTGGTCTTGTCAGCGTTACTTGGATTTCAGTGGACGCTGATGCTCGCCTTGCTGTTCGAGATCATTCCCGGCCTCGGCGCGCTGCCAACCTGGACGCTGTTTGTCATCATCGTGGTCTGGCGCAGAAAAATGGCGGAACAGTCCGCCCATGCGCCGGTCATCTATACGCAACCCGATCCCATGGTGATCGACTGCCCGGCCCAACCACTGCCGCCCGCCGCCCCCGCCAGGCTGGCACTACCCGCCGAGGCGAAATCAACCACCATCGCATCCCGCCTCGCGCAATTGGAGCAGTTGCGTGACGGCGGCCATATCACCGCTGAGGAATACTTAGCCGAGCGCCAGCGCATTCTCGGTTCCATTTAAGCAATTTGATGGGCGGGAGCGGCAGACTGCGTCCTCCGCTGCGCTGGCTCGCCTCAAAAGCAGGCCGCTGCGCTTGCGTGCGGCGCAGACTGCCGCTCTTTTTTTTCCGTGCCTGACTTCCGGCCTGGCCCGCGCACCACTCCGCTTCCACCTTCCGCCTCCCCAGCAATCCGGCGGAGGCCCGCTCCGTTTTCGCGCGGCCCAACCGGAAGACCGGCAACCGATGAATCTTACCCGTCACGGCTCATGCGAGCCGAAGGCATGAGCCGCGCCGTCTTCGCCCGTTTCGCGTTTCGAGGCTAAGCGTGCGCGCTTAGCTCGTTGGTTTCAGGGCCTTTGCCGCCCGCCATTCAATCCGCCGTCCTCACCGGCCCGCTTTGGGTCAGGGGGCTTTTCGGGTCCCCGCTGAAGCCTACACCCCGAGCCGCCCTGACGCGCGGGCTTTCCGGGTGAAGGACGACGGACCGAACCCGAACAAGCGGGCGCACAAAAAAAAAGCCCATGAAAACAACCAATCAAAACACACTATCAGGACTCGGGAGCCGACCCGAACAATCAGGAGCGAAGGTTGCGAAGGCACTGCCGCAAATCAATTGGAGCAAGCGCATGGAGAACCGCACGCTGGCGGTGGGAAGCCTGCTTCCTAAGTTGTCAAATGTTTTGCCGGACGTTTACGCGGTTGCCGAGGTGGTCGGAAAGTGGGTTTGGGTTGAATTCAAGCGCAAGCCTGCCCGCAAGGTTCGTAGGGAACTGGCCGAGCTTGGATTTCACTGGAACAACACCCGCCGGTTGTGGCAGCACCCCTGCGGCGAGTTCCGGACGGAATCGACGCCGTTCGACCCGCGCAAACTGTTTGGCAGTCGTCTTGCCGTTGCCAAAAGCTGAAACTCTTTGCGCTTTCGCTTGCCGCCAGCGCTAGCCGGGGTTTTACTTTTGCCGTTATGCAGAGCGATTCCCTGAAAGCATTTGTAAAGCTGCGCCGTAATCTGGAGGCGGAGCAATCCAAACTCACCGCCCGTTTGGCCGAACTGAACGCCGCCCTTGGCGACAACGGGCAAGAAGGCCAAAACGGCAAAACCGCCGCAACCGCCCGAGCCGGAAAGCGCGTTCAAAACGACCTTTCACTGAAAGAGGCGATTTTGCAGGTCATTAAGGGCAAGGCGTTGACCAAGGATGAAGTCCATTCCGCTATCACCGCCATTGGCTACAAATTCAACACCGGCAACCCGCTCAATTCCATCGGCACGGTGCTTTACGGCAAAAAGCCAAAGTTCAAGAACGACGGCGGCAAGTTCTCGCTTGCGTAAGGTTCTTTCGAGCTAGCTGTTGACCGAGCTTGCCGCCGGGGGTAATGGTGAATCCTCACGACCCGAATGGAGGCAAGCAGATGTCATTAGATCAATGGATTGCTGTTTTTACGGCTTCAATCGGTTTCGCCGGGCTTTTGGCGGTGGCTTTGCAAATCCGCGCCAGCACCATTCAAGGTCGTCTCGACACGCTTTGTAAATCCCTCGACGTCAACCGGCAGTTGCTCAGCCTCGGCTTTTCTCATCCCCGACTGTTCGACATTCTCAACGACACGCCCAATGTCGATCCCGAGTGGGAGAAGCGCTATCTGCAATTGTGGCTTAACCATCTTTCGCTGGTTCACGCCTTTTTGAAAAACGGGGGATTCGACCCCGAGTTTCAGGATAGCTTGATGAAAGACATCGGCTACTTGCTGGCCAACCAGAACATGCAACGCCACTGGCCCCGACATGCCCAATATTATCCGCCGTCATTCCAAAAGCTGTTAAACGGCATGCTCAGCGATATGAAGCCGATGGAAACCGCTCCCGAAGTCACGAAGCCAGCACCTGCCGGGCAATCTTCTCAAACGTCGCCCGCGACATCTTGACGAATCCCTCGCCGCTCGGTGCATCAAGTTGGCCGCTTTCGGCCTGGTCAGGCAGGAATCCTTGAACAAAAACTTCCCCGGTATCGGCCAAGACCGCCGCCGGGCAGATGCCGCCTTTGCAAAGCTGGGGCATCGCCCCATTTTCTCCGATGATCTTTTCAATTTTCATTTTTGTGGTATTGACTTTGTTTTGATGAACCAGAATCACGAATTCTGGTTCACGGTGTGGAAAGGGGGCCGCTTTGTTTGACCGGAAAGGGAATCGCAAGTATTTGAACGGGCCAGAGCGAGCGGCCTTCTTGCGTGCTGCGAAAAATGAGCTGGATGGCTTGCGCCAAGCCTTTTGCCTAACGCTTTATCACACTGGTTGCCGCATCTCGGAAGGGTTGAATCTTACGGTCGAACGCATTGACGTTGCTGAGAAAGCCTTGGTGCTTGAGACTTTAAAACGCCGAAAACGTGGGCTTTTTCGCTCTGTTCCGGTGCCAGACGCCTTGATTGACTCCCTTTGTAGCATGGCGGTCGGATTACAGCCGTCAGTTCGTGTTTTCGATTTTTCACGTCCTACCGGCTATCGGCTAATCAAAGAAAGGATGGCAGTGGCGGAAATCACCGGGGGCATG
>CAZMLP010001155.1:0-6237 GCA_964566745.1 uncultured Verrucomicrobiota bacterium
CTATGGTCGTAAGGCGTGACAAAATCGGCGTCCAAATTCGCGCGCAGAAAATCGACAAGCCTCGGGAACTGGCCGGGCAGGTAGTAGTAATCGTCCTCGGCGAAGTAGATCAACTCGGAGTCGGTCTGCTCGCTGAGAATCTGGATTTGTCGCACGAATGTGGGGAGGTTGCCCTCGCCCGTCAGGTTGAGAATTACCATGTCCTCCGCCGGAAAGAGCGAGCGGAACATTCGCTCGTACTCGGGCGGGCAGGCGTCGAGCAGCAGCCAGATCTTTGGGCGCAGCGACCCGAGCGAATTCTTGAACGAGCGGGCGCACAGTTCGGCCAGCTTGAACTTGTTGTCGCGGAAAACGGGTGGCGTCCGGGAGACACGCGGGTACACCCGGTAGGCGACGGCGAAATCGTAAGGCGACGCGGCCATGCTAACGCGGTCGGCAGCCTACGAGAGGGGATTTTTCAATGTCCACGACGAAAAATGACGCAGTCCGAAAACCGAATGACGGGAGAATGATCAAAACCAAAATCCCATGAACCGCAAATGACCACGCGGTAAAATGGAAGTTAGGGACTTTGACATTTGGATTTCTCTCGCCGTTCGGTTTTCGATTTTAGTCCTTCGGAGGCGGGCTCGGGAAACTCGACGGGCTGGCAGAAAGTTGCCGGATGCCATCACGGATGTAGTAAAGACCCGAGGCACCTGTGCACAGGGCGGCGCCGAGGGTCCACGTCTCGAGCCAGGTGGAATTCCATTTCAGGAGGGTCCACGCGATGCAGACCATTTGAAGCACGGTGGCAATTTTGCCAATCCAATGGGGGGTGACAGCGACCTTGCCGCAAGTGTAGTGAATGACGACCATGCCAATGACGATGATCACGTCACGGCTGAGCACAGTCGCGACCAGCCACAGGGGCAATTGCTCGAGGTGCCCATGATAATTGAGGCTCAGAAAAACCAAGCCAAGCACGAGCAGAAGCTTGTCCGCGAGCGGATCGAGAATTTTTCCCAGTTCACTGCGCTGGTTGTAGCGGCGCGCAATATAACCGTCTATGCCATCCGTGATCGCCGCCGTGAGGAAGATCAGCATGGCGAGAATGCGATGCCACTCCTTTCCCGTCTCTCCGTAGTAGAGCAACTGGACGAGAAAGACCGGCACCAGCAAAATCCGCAGGATCGTTATTTTGTTCGCGGTGGTCATTCGACAACAGCCGCCCGTCCCTTGGGGCAGTGCTCTGATCCCGGCGGGCTGTAAGCCGAATTTTGTCTGCGCCCCTTGCGGGACGGAGAGGATCATTTGTCTCAGCAGCCGATACCCGGAACCTGTCCCGTTGCCGGGACGCGGAACGAGCCGCCCCTCGGTTCCCTATTTGGCCTTGCACCCGATGGGGTTTTCCGTGCCCCGGCGATTACGCGCCGGGCGGTGGGCTCTTACCCCACCTTTTCACCCTTGCCCGGACCGGCGAACCGGCCCGGGCGGTCTAAGTTTCTGTGGCACTTTCCGTCGGCGGGCCTCGCGGCCCCACCGCCCGCGTGTATCCCGTCCTCGCGGACGAGTTACGCGGCATCGCGCCCTGTGGAGTTCGGACTTTCCTCCCCCGATGATGCCACCGGGAGCGACCCTCCGCCCCGCCAGGATCAGAGCATGGCCAAAGTAGTCGCGATCCATCGCGCATGCAAGCGAGCAGGTGGCGGAATCGCGGGGGTGAACAATTCGAAAGGCGAGAGTGACCAAATCAAAAGCGACCGGGTTGCGGTGCATGGCCTGTGCTCCCGCCGCGGCCTCTTCTTGCGGAATTCGGATTTTGTGACGGATTGGCCCGTCACCACGGCTGCGTCATTGCAACGCGGCTGGCGGCTGGCATACTCCACCCATGCGGCGGTGGCTGCTTACCGGGTTGTTATTGTGGCTGGCGGGCGGGATCGGATTTTGGCGCGGCGAGGCGGCCGGGCCACCGCTCGTGCTTATCCTCAATTCCTACCACCCGGGTCTTGAGTGGAGTGACGCCGAGCAGGCGGGAGCGCGCCGCGAGTTGGAGGCGACGGGGCAGGCGTTGGACGTGCGGGTCGAGTTTCTGGATTGGAAGCATTTTGGCGAGGCCATCAACGAGCAGCGTTGTTTCGACCTTATCGAGCACAAATACTTGGCCACACCGCCGGTGGTGGTGCTCGCCTTGGATGACGGCGCCTTCAATTTCACCCTGCGTCACCGGTCCCGTTTGTTCCCGTCCGCCCAGATCGTTTTCTGCGGGGTAAATGCCGAAACCTATCACGCCCCAACGAACCAGGCCGGAATCACTGGTTTGGTCGAAATGCCGGATATCGCGGGCACTCTGCAATTGATGGCCCGCCTGGTCCCGGAGCGGAAGCGAGTTTGGGTGGTCCACAGCACGGATTCGGGTGGACTGGCGACACGGGCCTTGGTGGAGCGGGAGGCGGTTCCGTTTACGAACTCGCTGGCTATTCGTTATAGCCCCGCCATGACTCTGGCCGGGTTGGAGAGCGCGTTGCGGGAAGTGAAAAGCGACGAATGTGTGCTACTCACCCAATTCCACCAGGACAGTGCCGGCTGGGTGAGCCAAAACCGGGAGGCGCTTGTCAGAAGGGTGGTGGCATGGTGCCCCGCGCCGGTCTTTGTGACGCATTCCGCCAACTTGGAGGACATCGGCTTGGGCGGAAGCGTGTTGAGCGGGGATTTGATTGGCCGCGCAACGGGCAAAATCGCCGCGCGCCTTCTCGCGGGCGAGACGGCGGACCGGATTCCCATTTCGCCCCGCAGTCCGTCTGTGATCGCGGTGGACCACGCCCAGTTGCGCCGGTTCGGCATCCCCTTGGGCCGGGTGCCGCCGGCCGCGGTGATCATGCACCAGCCCGACACCATTTGGAGCCGGCATCAGCATGAGTTGCCCTGGGTCATCGCCTCCTTGGCCGTTCTCGGCCTTAGTTTGCTGGCGGTCTCGGCCAACAACCTCAACCTGCGACGCTCCCGGGCGGCCTTGCGCGAGAGCGAGGCGCGCTACCGTCGCGTGGTGGAGTCGAATGTGACCGGCATGGCCTTCTGGCAGCCGGACGGCAGGGTCACGGACGCCAACGCGGCGTTTCTCCGTCTCACCGGCTACACTGACGATGATTTGCGGGCGGGCCGCATCACTTGGGGACAATTGACACCGACCGAGTATGCGGCGCTGGACCAAAAAGCGTGGGAGGAAATGAAGAACAAGGGAGTTTGCACGCCGTACGAGAAAGAATGCATTTGTCGCGATGGCCGGCGCGTCCGAATTCTGGTGGGCTCGGCGCTGTTTGGCGAGGAGGTTGAGGGCCGGGTGGCGTTTGTGGTGGATGTGACCGAACGGCACCGGGCGGAATCGGCCTTGCGGACGAGCGAGGAGCGTTATCGCGGCGTGGTGGAGGCGCAAACCGAGTTCCTTGTGCAATGGCGGCCGGATGGAACGCGCACCTTTGTGAACGAGTCCTATGCGCGCTACTATGGCCGGACGCGCGCGGAACTGGAGGGCAGCAGCTTCTTCCCCTTGGTGCCGCCCGAGGATGCCGCGCGCATCCGGGAAAAGCTCGCGCGGCTCACCCCCGCTGTTCCCGTGGAAGCGGACGAGCACCGCTCAATAATGCCCGATGGCTCACTCCGCTGGCACCACTGGGTGGACCGGGGAATTTTTGATCCGGCGGGGAATCTGGTTGAGTTGCTTTCGGTGGGGCGGGACATCACCGAGCGCAAGCAGGCCGAGCGGCGCATGGAGGTTTTCTCGGAATTGGGCCGTCAATTGAGCGCGGTGAGCCGGCGCGAGACGGCCGGCCGGATTGTGCTCGCCGCGGCGGACGAACTGTTGGGCTGGGACGCCGCCAGCCTCGACCTTTATGATGTCGGCCGCCACGTGATGCAACCGGTGCTGGCGCTCGATTTGATTGACGGCCAGCGCCAGGACGTGCCACCCGGTTACGCGGATATGCCGCCCTCGCCGCTCATTGCGAGCATTTTGCGGGAGGGCGGGCGATTGATTGACCGCTCCAAGCCGGACGAGGCGGGCACGCAGGATTTGGTTCCCTTTGGCGATCGAGAACGGAGATCCATGGCGCTGTTGTTCGCCCCGATGCGCGAGGGCAACCTGGTGATCGGCGTGCTCTCCATTCAAAGTTACCGCCCAGGACACTACGGACCGGAGGCCGTCGAGATTCTACAGACCCTGGCCGACCACGCCGCCGGGGCGTTCGAGCGCATTCGCGCGGCGGAAGCGCTGCGGCTGAGTGAGCGGAGGTACCGGGCCTTGGCGGAGACGAACGCCATCGGCATCTGGCAAATCGACGCCGCGGGGAAGACTGTCTACGCGAATCCAGCGATGCTGGCGATGCTTGAACTGGAGCGAGCCGAGGACTTGGAGGACCGCGCTGCCCGCGATTTTTTTCCGCCCGGCGCCCCGGCCTGGTTGGATCCGCTGGCGGCGCAACGTCCCCAAGGCATCGCTTCCAGCCAGGAAATGGTGATTTTAGGCTGGCGCGGCGGGAAGCGTCATGTGGTGGCCAGTTGCGTCCCTCTGCTTTCAGCGGACGGAAAATCCCCGGGGATGATCAGCACGTTCGCGGACATGACCGATCGGAAACGAATGGAAGAGGCCCTGCGCATCTCCGAGGAGCGCTACCGCGGCCTGGTGGATGACGCGCGCGACGCCATCTTCACGCTGTCCCTGGACGGGGCGATCACGTCATTGAACCCGGCCTTTGAGACGATCACCGGCTGGCGCCGCGAGGAATGGCTGCAAAAATTTTATCAGGAAATTGTCGCGGAGGAGGACCGCCCGCGCGCGCAGGAAATGTTCCTCGCCGTGATGCGGGGGGAAAAGCCGCCCGCCTTCGAGTTGCGCATCCGGGGCAAGGACGGGGCGGTGGTCCCGCTGGAATTCACCGTCACCCCCCAATGGTACCAAGGCAAGCTCGCGGGCTTGCTGGGCATCAGCCGGGACACGCGCGACCGCAAGCAGCTTGAAGAGCAGTTGCGCCAGATGCAAAAACTCGAGTCGATCGGGCAACTCGCGGCGGGTGTGGCGCACGACTTTAATAACCTGCTGACCATTCAACAGGGATACCTTTCGTTTTTAAGTTCCGAGCCGGGCTTGCCCCCCGCGGCGATGGACGCCGTGCGCCAGGCCGTGGCCGCCAGCGAGCGAGCCGCCAACCTCACCCGGCAACTGCTGCTCTTCAGCCGCAAACAGGTGATGTAGCCGCGCCAGGCGGATTTGAATGAGATTGTCCGGCAAATGACGCGCTTGCTCGGCCGGCTGTTGGGCGAGCAAATCACTTTGCGCTACTCCACCGCCGGCTCGTTGCCGCCCATTCACGCGGACCCGGGCATGATCGAGCAAATCGTGATGAACCTGGCGGTCAACGCCCGCGACGCGATGCCCTCCGGCGGCGTGCTCACGATTGGCACCAGCCTCGTGACGCTGGGCGAGGAAAGCTTCCGGCAAAATCCCGAGGCGCGTGCCGGGGCATTCGTTTGCCTGTCGGTGATGGATACCGGCACCGGCATCGCGCCGGAGATTGCCTCGCGAATTTTCGAGCCCTTCTTCACCACAAAGGGTGTGGGAAAAGGGACGGGCCTCGGCCTCGCCACTGTTTACGGCATCGCCAAACAGCATAGGGGATGGGTGGAAATGCGAAGCGTGTCGGGACGCGGCTCGCAGTTCCGAGTTTACATTCCGGCCAGCCAGACGTCCGATGGAGCGGCGGGCGAAACGACCCCGACGGCCAAAATGGCCGGGCGCGGCAGCGAGACAATCCTGGTGGTGGAGGACGAGCCTGCTTTGCGGGACATGGTGCGGCATGTCCTTGAACGCCAGGGTTACAAGGTCCACACCGCCTCCTCCGGGCCGGACGCGCTCGATGTTTGGGCCCGGCACAGGGGCGAAATCCAGATGCTTCTCACCGACATGGTGATGCCGGAGGGCATGAACGGCCGCGAGCTGGCGGACAAGCTGTTGCCGGACAAGCCGGAGTTGAAAGTGATGTTTGTGAGTGGCTACAGCGCGGACATGTTCGGCCGCCAGCGGCTGCTGGAGCCGGGCCAGCGATTTCTCCAAAAGCCGTTTCAAACGAAAGAGCTGTTGCAGACCATGCGGGAGTGCCTCGACGGCTCCCCGGCAAGTTAACCCGCCGGTCGCGCCCAACGAAGCTTCCGGTCCGTCTCCGCAATGGTAGCGTCATTGATGCTGGCAACGCGCCGCTCCATCAG
>CAZMLP010001156.1:0-9119 GCA_964566745.1 uncultured Verrucomicrobiota bacterium
GCACCTTCCTGTTCTTTCCGCTGCTGGGTTTGGTGCTGCTCAAGCTTTGCGGGAAACTGATTTCGCCGGATCTGCGACTCGGCTTCTTTTACCTCTGCGCGTTGCCTTCCACAGTTTCCTCCTCGGTGGCGATGACTTCCGCCGCGCATGGCAATGTGCCCGGGGCCGTTTTCAACGCGACCCTTTCCAGTTTGCTGGGCGTGTTCCTGACTCCGCTTTGGATGGGATGGATGCTGCGGGGTATCGAGCATCCCGTGCCGATGTTGAGTGTCATCGAGGATTTGTTGCTGTGGCTGGTTCTGCCGCTGGTGGTTGGTCAACTCTGCCGTCCCTGGTTGGGGAACTGGGTTCATCGCCACAAGAAGAGCGTTCACAAAGTGGATCGCGGGACGATCCTCCTGCTGGTGTACACCTCCTTCTGCGACTCGATGAAATGGGGTGTCTGGACGAAACACGGGCCGGGCACGGTGGCCGTCGCGCTGGCGGGCACGCTGGTTCTTTTCTGGATCGCGCTGCTGGCGACCAGCGCCGTGAGTGACGCCCTGGGACTTCCATTTGCGGACAAGGTCACCGCGGTCTTTTGCGGCTCGAAAAAGACGCTCGCCTCCGGCATTCCAATGGCGCAACTGATCTTTGGCTCGTACCCCGGGATCAGCCTGGTGCTGATTCCAATTATGATCTATCACCCGCTGCAATTGGTGATCTGCGGTGTGATCGCGGGTCGCTGGGCAAAGCGCGTGGCTGGCATGAGGTAAAATTATGGCGAGGTGACGCGATAGAAACGCGCCGTGTCCCCGGCTGGCTCCGTAAATTCCGCGATTCCATTGGCTGGCGTCCCAATCGTCCGAAGATTCTGCCAGGCGCCGCTTCCCAATTGCGCGCGGCTTTGAATCACGTATTGGGCGCCCGGAATTCCGGTGAAGCGGATCGTGATTCCGGTGGAAGACGCGCTCGCGTTCAGTCGGACTTGCGCATTGGCGACCGGTTCAGCCGTGCCTGGTGAACCCCCGATATTCACGCTGGTGGTCCAATTCGTGGCACTGCCCAGATTGCCCGGTTTCATTGTCTCGTCCCGCAGGACCAGCGAGAAGCCCGCGCCGTCAGTGTTGGTTTGCCAAGTGTCCTCGTAATGGAAATCGAAGACCGGTTCCTTCAACGGGCCGCTCAGCACGAGATGGCCGCCGCCGTTGTCCAGCTTGTCGTGGTATTCGCCCGCGACATTGGTGATGGCCGGATAACGGGTTTGAAACGCCGCGAGATTTCCAGCGAGCACCAGCCGCTCGCCCGGCGCCAGTGATTTTATTTTATTGGTGGTGGTGAATGTGAATTTCACCGAGCCATCCAGTTCAAAGCCAGGAAGCTGTATGGTGGTCGTGCCGGCGTTCTTCAGCTCGACAAATTCGAAATCGCCTCCCGTGAAAGCCGAGTTCGTGCCATCCCCGGCCGGGTGATACATGATCTCGGTGACTAGCAAGGAAAACGGGTTCACGACGTAAGTGTCAACGACGGGCCCCGACCAAATGCTTTTGAGGGGCGGGTTGTTGGCTCCCGTCAGCGCGGTGTGGGCGGCGTCGCGGGCGCGCGCGAACACCCGCGCGTTTCCATTCAGGATGATTGGCCCGGTGTAGGCGATGGCCTTGGGCGAGATGTCGGCGCCCGTTGCCGACCCCGTCAGGCGCGGGTCAGTGCCATCCAGAGTGTAGCAAATCGTCGCCCCGGCCGGGCCGGTGAGTGTTAGCGCGTATCCGCTGCTCACCACTTGTCCCGGCGTCGCGAAACCCGGCATCGCGACATATTGCGAGTCCATGAAATTCACGCGGTTGGAAAGCCATGTCTTCAGGCTGTTGATCTCGCCCTGGAAGCCGCCGCGCGGCGTGACTCCCCAGCGCGCCTGCTCGCGGGGTTGCGCTTTCCGCACCTGATTGGCCAGGTCATCGGTGAGCCGCCAAAGGTTGGTGGTGCTGAACTCCGCGGCACGGAGTTGCTGATAGCGGTCAATGTATTCCTGATAGAAATCCGGATCGGTAAACAGACGTCCCCACCAGGCCTGCGTGGTGTCATTGAAATAATCGGTTCCCCGATCAGCCGAGGTGGAGCGCCAGACACGCGGATTGGCGTCACGGCCGTCCGTGGAGTTCAAGGCGCGGTCAAAATCCCACAGCGGGCCGAAATGAATCTTGCCGTCCCGCTGTTTGTAAAAAAAGGCGCTGAGCCGCAGGGCGTCGACATTGAAGGTGAGCACGTTGATCAGGTGATGGTCAATCCATGCCCCCATGTCGATGTAGGGCCGATAGCCATTCGTCGGATTGCGGTAATTGCCGCCGTACAGCGCGGTGTCAAAGGCGCTCATGTAATTGTTGATATAGCCGCGTTGTCCGGCGCGATCCGGCAGATTGATCTCCTCCTCCTTCGGATCAACATAGAGCGCGCCTTGGTGGCCGGTGTAAAAGCCGCCATCGCCAGGATCAGGCCGGTCGATCTTCATGAGATAGCCTCCGGTCACCAGGGGGGCGGTGTTTTGGCCCGGCTCCAGCCTGGGGGCGTCCACGCGGTGGTCGCCCAACTTGATTTTCTCCTCCAGCACGTAAATTCCGTTGTAACTCGCCTGCGCCACTGGGCCGAGGCCGCTTTGCACCAGGTAAACCTCGACGAAGCGAGTGCGTGGCGAGTAGCGGCCAATGTCGCGGCTCAATTGATGCGCGAAAGGATTGTGAATGAGGATTGGCTCGAAATTGTTTGGCGCGTAGAGAACCCAGTCCGACTCGTCTGGCAGGCCGAGCAGTGGAACATCCCGGTACAGATCAAACTCATCATGCAATTCGAGTTTCAAACTTACTTTCGGATACCCTTCCGTGCTCGATCCGCGCGCGGCAATCGCGGCGCGGGAAACCAGGGTGGGCGCGTTGGTCAGGGAGGTGACGCCATTGGTGTCCGGCTCAAAAACCTGCACCGAGGCATACGTTTCGGAATTCGCCGGCGGCGAGCCGCGGTTGAAATCGTGGATGATCATCACAGGCAGGTCGGACGCGAACGCGGCCACCGGATTGGCCAGGGGGATATAGGTTTCGCTGCGCGGCGGCCCCGGAAGCAAGCCTGGGACAAACGCGCGGGCGCGCAGTTGCGTCGCGCCGCTAAAAATCAATTGATCCGTGTAGCGCAACGAGGCCTCCGTGGGCATGGAGCCGTCCGTGGTGTAATGGATGGCGGCATTCCCGTTGGTGGTGCTCAGGTTCACGCCAAGCGATCCCAGATAGGCGCGGCTCGAGACGCTGAAATCCACCGGCGGGGCAAAGCCATCCCCGCGCTCGGAATTGGCCGCGCCCGGCGTGGGTTTGACAAAATAACCGACGACATTCGGCGCGCCGTTGGCCCGTCCATAGGATACGTCCGGTTGTTGGGCCGGGTAATTGGGGAAGGCGGAAACCGCGTCACCCGCCGCGTCCGTAAGAGCGAGGAACCCGCCCGCGTCGGAGGTCAGTTTGAAATTCGTGTGGAGACGGGAAAGATCGTTCGTCCGGTTCTTGCCCGAGGCGTAGATGACGAGAAATGCGTTGGGCTGAAGGCTGACTGGCGGGAACACCCATTTGCGGGCCACGGCGGGATCATCCGAAAGCGCCCAGCCGGTGAGGCTGATCGTGGAAGTGCCGGCATTGAACAGCTCCAGCCAGTCCGAGCGGTCACCATCCTCGTCGCGCAAAGTGTGCGCGTTGTTCGCCATAAACTCATTGATTTGCACGCCCGGAAGCGGCGCGTTGGGATCGACTGTGAAACCCCAGGAGCCGCCCGTGAACGGGTGCGGCGTGCCCGCCAAATCAGTAATGCCGTGATTCGCGCGGAAAGCCGCGGTAACCACGCCCGCCGGTTGTTTCGGGAAAACAAAAAGGTACTGGCCAGGGCCAAAACCTTGAACGCTCGTGGCCGGCTGGCCGTTGACGAGCAAATCGGTGGCGTCCACGCCAGTGACCGCCTCGCTGAAATCGATCTCAATAGAGTCGAGCGAGCGCACCACCGAGCCGTTCACCGGAATGACTCGCGTGACCACTGGTGAGCTGTTGTCCACCGTGAAGTCGAGGCGCGGGTCCATCACGAAGTCGCTACTGTTGCCAAGCGAGGCGTTGAAGCCGTGAATGGTGATGATGTTCTCGCCCGCGCGCAGGATTTGGCCGGGATTATTCACCGGGTAGTCATCCAACGGGAGCGGCTCGTTGAAGGTAGTGATGGCGGTCGCGTCATGGGCCAAGTCGCCGTTCGGGACATTGAACCGGGCCACTTCCTGGCCGTTGATCCACGCCACAAACCCGTCGTCCGACAAGACCCGAAGCGTGAGGGTTTGCACGTCTCCGGGATTGGCGACGGTGAATGTCTTGCGAAAATAAACGCTGGTGTAACCGCCGCGCATGTCGGGCAACTCGACGCCCGTGAGCGGCTCGCCGTAAAAGACCGGCTCCGGTCCTGAACTCCACGAGGAGTCGTTGAAGCCCAACTGCCGCCAGGCGGTGATGTCGTCGGGGGAGGCCTCTTGCGTGCCCTTCAAATAACGCCAGGTGGCGCCTTGGGCAATGAAACTGTCCGCTTTGGCCGGCCGGCCGGCCAGAAGGCCGAACGCCAAAACCCAGACTGCAAAACCAATGGAACGAGACATTATTCGAATATAGGATGAAAAACGGTTGGTGAAAGATTCAGCCAGCTCACGGCACCACCACCCGGTAGTACCGCTCGGGACGTTGCAGAGTGCTGTCGGTGACGGCAGCAGTCGCGTTGGTGGCAGTGAACTCAACGAGAGTCTGCCATGGTGTGGAGAGCGAGGCGCGGGTCTCCACCCGGTAACGCGCCCCGGGCCTGGCATTCCAGACCAGCGTCAAGTCGCCGCCAGACGTCAGTTGAGTGTGAAGCTCTGGTGTGATGACACTGGCGGCCGGATTGGCGGCGCCCGGTGTGGGAGCCGGGAAAAGATGAACCGCATCCGGAAACTGGCCGGGATCGCGGCCCCACGATTGATCGGCATCCGCCACGACATAATCAAGATAATCCACCACGCCCAGGCCGCCGAGTTGCGGGCGGCTGAGCACGACCCCGCCGCGAGTCGGATCGAGGCGGAAGCTGGTGTGCAATTCCGTCGCTGTGGAGTTGGATGTCTGCCCGTCCGCGAACACCACCAGAAATCCTTCCGGTTGAATCGCCGTGCCGTTGGGAAAGGCCCATTGACCGGGATTCGCATAGTCATTGGCAAGGGTCCAGCCGTCCAAGGGAACAATTTGATTGCCGGTGTTGATGATTTCAATCCACGGCTGGCGGGCGCCTGTGCGGTCGGCCAGGCCGTTGACGTTGCGAGGCAGCACCTCGTTGATCCAAAGCGGCGGAAATTCCGGCAGCGTCGCGGCGACATCGTTGGCCGCGCCGGGGGTGAAGCCTGCCGCCACTGTCGAGTTGGCTTTCAAGTCCACCGTGCTGACGATGCCTGATCCCGACAGGCGAAGGGTGAGCCGTCCGCCGTTGGTGTTGGGCAAATACCAATAGCTGAGGGTGTAAGGCTGGCCTGAGGCCAGGGCAGGGTTGATGTCCTGCGCGATTGCCGAGGCGCGAGTGGTGCCGCCAACTGTGGTGACCATGTGCAAACTGGCGTTGCCCGAATGCTTCACCGTCGTGCTTAGCGAGGAGTTTTTGTGATTGTCCCCAATAATATACGGTCCAGGGAATCCAGACTCAAAATCGCCGTCGGCGATGGCGTTTTCACCGCTGTCGGGGTTGTTGCCGGCGACCACGCGCACGTCGTCCAAATAAGCGTCACCCACGGTTTCCAGATAGCAATAAAGCGTCGAGGAACTTGCGGTACCCGTGGCGGTGACGTGCTGCCATTGTTGCGCGGCACTGGCGCGCCAGTTGCCGGCGCGCGAGTTGTCCTGCTTGGGATCGATGACTTGCAAAGCCGAGCTGTTGGCTGCCTCGGCCGGCCATGGCAATGTCGCGCGGAAGCTCACCGAATGCATGATTTTTCCGGAGGGATCGATCAATTGCAGAACGCCTCCGGACCGCGCAAGAGCGCCGGTCCATTCGCCAGCCACCGGAATGGCCGTGCCGTAAGTGGAGGCGAACGCCGCGCGGTTTTGCGCGAGGATCATATATTGGCCCGGCGCAAGAATCGAGCCTGCCGGGAACGCGTGGCTCATATTCGAGCAGACCAATCGGAAACCTGCCAGACTTTGTGACGTGAGAGCGGAGGTGTTCAGCAATTCGATATACGCCGCGTTGGTGACCGCGGGGTGATACATGATTTCGCTAATGGCGACGGGAAATTTCGGCACCGTGGTCACCGTGAATGATTTCGTGTCATTCAAATTACCAGGGCCGCCATCGGAGACCCGCACGGATATGGTGTTGGTGGTTCCCGCTGTGTCGGCTGGTGTCGGCCACGTGAAAACTCCGGTGCGGGCGTCGATGGCCGCGCCCGCCGGCGCGCCGGGGAGCAGAGTGAAGGTCAGCGATTGGGCAGGCATATCGGGGTCCGTCGCCGAGGCGGTGAAGGTGATGATCGCGCCGTCATCGACGACGACGTTGCCCAGGGGAGCCAGCGTCGGTGGCTGGTTCAATTCATTGACGACAACGGTCACGCGTTGGGCGAGCGATCGAGGCGGACTCCCGTTGTCCGTCACGCGCACCGTGATCGGGTAAACACCCGGTCCGTCGGACTCGGTGGTCGTCCAGCGGAACGCGCCCGTGATCGCGTCAAGTGTCGCTCCCGCGGGCGCGCCGGGATCGAGGCTGAACCGCACGGTTTGGCCGGGGTCAGGATCGGTGGCGGTGGCGGTGAACGTTACCGTTTCCATCTCGTTTACCGTGACACTGGCCGGGGTCACGAGCGATGGAGGGTGGTTGCCCCCGATCACAACATTCGCCGCGCGTGGAGTCGGTGTTTCAAAGAATGTAGTTGGATCGCCCGTGCCATCCGGGAAGCGACCCTGGCTCACGTCGTTGGTCTGTGGACCAAACGTGACGCTGTCGAGCAACTTCCCATTGGGCGCGAAGAGGCCGATTTGCTCGCCATCCTTGCTGAGTTTGAAATTAACGTGCAGATCTCCGTTCGTGCTTGCCTTCGGCGTCTTGTCGGCCCAGACGAGCAGGTAACCACCCGGGGGAATCACGTAACCGGACGGGATGGTGAACATCGCGGGCGTGGCCAGATTGGAGGTCAGCGTGTAGTCCCGCAGGTCCACTGCGTCCGCGCCCGCGTTATAAAGCTCGAACCAGTCGTCGAAGGCGCCGCCCGCCGGGTTGGTGATGGTTGTGGTGTTGGCGGCCATGAACTCGTTGATAGTGACGACCGTGTCGGGATACGCGGGATTGTTCGTCGCGCCCGCCGTCGGGAAGAAAAACCAGCGCCGGTTGCGCGGCTCGCCATCCGGATAACTGCCGACGCTGCGTCCGGCGGGCAGTTGTTGATAGCGAATGTAATCCATTACCGCCGGAGAGTTGTCCGGAGCTTGGAATCGGACCAGCGCGACCGTGCCGTTCGTCGGATTCAAGCGGAAACTGGTGTGCGGCGCCGCGGCGGTGGATTGCTCCGGCTGCCCGTCCACCCAGACAACGAGAAATTGTTTCGCGCCGAGACTGGTTCCGGGGGGGAACCGCCATTTGGCCAGGTTGGTATAGTTGTCGGTGAGATAGTAACCGGAAAGGTCCAGCGAGGTGTCGCCAGAATTATAGAATTCCACGAACGGGTCTTTCTGCCCCTGATTGTCCGTTGGACCGTTGACGTTGTCCGGCAGCACCTCGTTGATCCAAAGTAAGGGGAAAGGATCGAGAAACTGCCGGACCGTCGAGTTTGCCGCGCCGGGCGTGGCCTGGTTCAAGAAGCCGGGGGTTGTGGCCGCCCAGTTGCCGGGGCGGTACTCGTCTTGGGTCGGGTCAACCAATTGCAGCGAGGGGCCAAGACCATCGGCGTTGACCGGCCACGGAAGGTTGTCCTCGTAGCGAACATCGCTCAGGACTAGGTCGTTTGTTCCACCCGCACCGCCGTTCGGTTTTACGAGGCTCAAATGCTCGCCGTTATTGTCCAAGGAGCCGGGGAACTCGTCGAACACGATCGCTTTCGAACCGTATGCCAGGCCGAAGCCGCCGCGATTTTGCGCGAGGACCAGGTAACCCGCGGGCGCAATGATGGAGCCAGCCGGGAACGTGTAACCCGCGCCGTCGAGCCGAAAGCCGGAAAGGTCGAATGGCGTCGAAACGGAATTATTATATAGCTCGATGAAGGAGGCGTCAGGCACCGCCGGGTGATATTGGATTTCATTGATCACCACGTAATCCTGCGCCTGTGAAACTACCCCGTTGTAAGTCACAGAGAAGGTCCTGGTCGCGCCGGGGACAAGCGTCCCGGAGCGGTCGAGCCCTGTGATCGTCAGAGTGCTCACCCGGGTCGTGAGCGGAACCGTGATGGAAAAGCTGTTTTGATCCGTCCAACTGACCGGGTAGGGAATGCCGTTGACCGCGATAGTGGCAACCGCAAACGGCGCCTTGCCGGTGATTTTGGTGGTTGCCGTCGTCGAGGTATAGTTGCCCCCGCCGTTGCTGGTGATGGAAAGCTGGCTAACGTCATTGGCTTGGATCTGGCTCTTGATATAAGCGGCTCGTTGCGAGAGGTATGTGTAAATCGGGGCCGTCGGGGAGAGGCGGCTGATGTTGTTTTTGACCAGCAACGCGCGTCGCGCCTCGATAACAGGCGTGTAATTGGCCGCAACCATCACATTGGTCAGGGCTTCTTGGTACGCGCGCCAGAGAATCCGCTGATACGCCGGCACGCCAAAAATCCGGTTCATCACCGGGTCCTGTCCGCCCGAGAGGCCCGTGGTTGGGCCGTCCGCGCCGCTCACTCCGAGAACGAAATCAATGTCCCACGGCATAAGCTTCCATTTTTTACCGGGAACCTTGTAAGCATACATGTTCTGGCCCACGTTGTAAGTCCACGAGTCCCAGTTGCCGAGCAGCCGGTGGTAGGCGAACACATGCATCCACTCGTCCATGTCCGCGAGGTTCAGCAGGTTGGGGACGGAATTGGCGGAGGTGTCGTTGGCGGCACTGACCAAATCGAAGAGATTCGAGTAATTGTTCTCCGTGCCGCCGTA
>CAZMLP010001157.1:0-10212 GCA_964566745.1 uncultured Verrucomicrobiota bacterium
GTCGTGTCGCCGGTGCCCTTCTTGTTTTCCAGGGCGTATTGGTCCTTCGCGCCCTCGATGATGCGCAGGTTGTTGACGATGGAGTTCAACTGGGCCTGCTCACGAGCGCGGACGAAGTTGGGAATCGCGATGGCGGCCAACAGACCGATGATCGCGACCACGATCATGATTTCGACGAGGGTGAAGCCGGATTTGCGGGAAGTGCGGATTTGCATACTGCTTGTGTTTGTTACCGAGTTTGTCTGACGCGCGGTGTGAACAAGGCAGCAGGCGTTTTATTATGATGACCAACGGTGTTCACTTATTGCCTGCCGCGAACCGCATTTTGCCATGTAGCAGATGGGATGCCACCGCCAAAATTCAAAGCCAAGGTTGCAAGCGAGCTGGTTAATTGTTTCGACGCAACGACTTGATGTAGAAATGTTTGTGAGATTTTAAAACGTTTTTTATAGGTCGCGATTTTCCAAGTTCTTGGGTGGCATAAAGGAAATAGTGTCCTGTTTTCGGGAATTTTTTGCAGGCTTGCCAAGATTTTAGACACAAGCTTGAGAAAAGCTTGCCTCACTCATGTGGACAGGAACAAAGCCCAGTCAAAATGGAATGTAGACTATTTCCCCGCCGCTTTGGTGAAAGCGCTGACTGTTTTCACCCCGGCCGATTTGGAGGCATCCATGACCTTGACGATCTCCCCGAAGGGAGCGCCGGTGTCCGCCCGAATCGACAGCGAAATCTTGGAATTCGCCTTGGCGGCGGTCGTTAACTCGGTTTGGAGCTTTTCCAACGTGATCGGCCGCTCCCCCAGATAGAGATATGGCTCTTTCGCGGCAATGGTGACCACCAAGCTCTCCTCGGAGGCCCCGGCTTTGGCCTGTTTTGATTCCGGCAGTGCCAGTTGCAGGGCGGGTTGCTGCTTGAACGTGGTGGTGACCATCAAGAAAATCAGCAGCACGATCAAAATGTCGATCAACGACACGATAATGATCGCGGGGGGCTGGCGCCGTTTGCGGGTAAGGAAGCGCATGAATCCTGTCTGGCCTTAATGCCTGGCTTTTTCCACCTTCTCCATCTTTTCCGGCTTCTCGAAAGAACGATACATGCGCCGGAGAAAGTCATCGCACAACGTTTCCATCTCCACCGCCAGCAGTTCGACTTTCTTGGTGTAATAGCTCCACGCCACCAATGAGGGGATGGCGATCAGCAATCCCGCGAGAGTGGTGTTCAGGGCGATGGCAATGCCACGCGCCAAGTCCGCGTTGTTGCCCAGCCCCGCCTTCCCCAAGTCAGCGAACAAAGTGATCAGCCCGTGAACGGTGCCGACCAAGCCAAGCAGCGGCGCGATGCCCACCACGATCTCCAGCACCACCAAGCCGCGCTCCAAGCGGCTGACCTCATGCCGCGCCCGGGTCTCCACCGCGCTCGCGTTTTCCGCCAGCGGTCCATCGAACTGGTCGTTGGCGGCGAGGATCAAACGGCTCAACGACGACGCGTTTTGCGAGCAGACCCGGGAAAGCATTCCGAGGTCGGCGCGGGTCTTGCAGCTTTCCAGCGCGGCCACCACGAGGGGAGGGACGACTTTAGGCCAGCGCAAGGCGAGACCGCGCTCAATAATGAAGGCCAGGCCGACCACCGAGGTCAGCAGCAGCAAAAACATGAACGGCCCGCCCGCTCTCAAAAATTCGATCATAACTCGCTGGCTATTAACTTACACCCCAAGCGCGACCAAGACTTTTCTGGCCGCCGCCGATGGGTCAGACGAAAATGGCGGCAACCTTTTTCAAACTAGCTTCGTCTATTTTCCTGTATGCTCAAGCCCTTGTCAGCCGACAAGTGGAGCTACGCCACGGCGGCGCACCTGCTGAATCGCGCCGGTTTCGGCGGCGCTCCGAAAGATATTCAGAAGCTCGCCTCGCTTGGATTGGACGGCGCGGTTTCCTCTCTAGTGGACTTTGAACGGACACCAGACCCGACGCCCAATCCCGAATGGGCCAAGCCGGACCCGGACCGTGCCGAGCGGTTAAAAAGGATTCGCCAGGGCACGCCCGAGGAACGCAAAGAGGCCCAGCGCGAGGAGCGCCGCACCCAGGGCGAGCATCTGCTGGCCTTGCGCCACTGGTGGTTGCGCCGGATGGTGGAGGGACCACGCCCCTTGCAGGAAAAACTGGTTCTCTTTTGGCACGGACATTTCGCGACCAGCATACAGAAGGTGCGGGACGCCTATTTGATGTGGCGGCAGAACGAGACCTTCCGGCAGCACGCGGCGGGCAACTGGTTCAGTTTGGTGACCGCGATGGCAAAAGACCCGGCCATGCTGATCTGGCTCGACCAGGCGCAAAGCCGCGCGGAGCATCCCAACGAGAATTTTGCGCGGGAGTTGATGGAGTTGTTCGCCTTGGGAGAGGGGCACTATACCGAAAAGGATGTCACCGAGGCGGCGCGGGCGTTGACCGGCTGGTCTTTGGAACGCGGGCGCGAGGAGTTTGTTTATCGCCAGCGCCTGCACGACACCGGCGTGAAGACCGTGCTCGGTCGCACGGGAAACCTGACCGGCTCGGATGTGATTGATATCATTGCCTCCCAGCCCCAAGCCGCCCGGTTTATCACGAAAAAGATGTGGACATTTTTTGCCGCGGAAAATCCGCCAGCCCCGCTGGCCGACGCGCTCGCGGCCGAGCTGCGCAAGAGCAACGGCGGCTTCAAGCCGTTCCTGCGAACTATGTTCCGCAGCGAGGAATTTTACGCGGATAATGTGGTGCGGCAGCAGGTGAAAAGTCCGGTGCAATGGCTGGTGGGGAGCGTGCGCCTGCTGGAGACCGAGCTCCCGCCGCCGTTCATTTGCGTGAACATGCTGCGGCTAATGGGGCAGGATTTGTTCGCGCCGCCGAACGTCAAAGGCTGGGACGGGGGCACGGCGTGGATCACCACGAACAGTTTGTTGAACCGCTACAACCTTGCCGGCTATCTGGTGTTTGGCGAGAACCCGCTCTCAATGATGCCCCAGGGGCAAAATCGCCCGTTCGCGAAGGCGAGGTTGGAGCGGCTGGCTGAGAACAAACCAAAGATCAACGCGGAGAGGCTTTTCACCACGATGGAGCGGCAACGCAAAGACGCGTTGATCCTTGCCTTGGAGAACCGGTTTTTCCAGAGCGCCATTCGCGACAAACAAGAGCGCATCTTGCGCGAGTATCTCGATGGTCGCGGCATTCTGGATGACGGCGACATTCTGCATGCGGTCCGGCTCATGATGGCCACGCCTGACTATCAACTTTGCTAGGATTATGAACACTTTCCCCGAATTAAAGACCCGGCGCGAGTTTCTGCGCACCACGATCCTGGGCGGCGCGCTCACATGGACCGTTCCCGCCTTTCTGGGCCAGACCTTTGTCGCGCTGCAATCCGAGGCGGCTGGCCAAACCCAGGCGGACACCGGCAAGGACAGCCCCATCCTGGTGGTATTGCAACTGGCGGGCGGCAACGACGGCGTGAACACCGTGATTCCGTTCACGAACGATTTTTACTACCGGGCGCGTCCCCGTTTGGGGACTGTCGCGAAAAACGCGTTGCGCCTCAATGACAGCCTGGGTTTGCATCCGGCGTTGAGCGGTTTCAAGTCGCTTTTTGACGCCGGGCATCTTGGGGTGGTGCAGGGAATTGGTTATCCCAACCCGAACCGCTCCCATTTTCGCTCGACGGAGATTTGGCAAACCGCGAGTGACGAGAACAAGTTCGAGCGTTTCGGCTGGCTGGGCCGTTATTTCGACAATGCCTGCTCCGGCGCCGATCCGGCGGTGGGAATTAGCATCGGGCGGCAGATGCCGCAGGCGTTTGCCAGCGCGAAGCCGGCCGGTGTCTCGCTCGACAATCCGGAGAACTACCGCTATGCGAGCATGGACGACCTGGACAACGGGGACATGGCCAGCGGCAGCGAGGAATATTTCAAGCAGCTCAACCAACCCGAGATGGAGCATCGCGCAAAAGGACAGGACGACTTGATGACCGGTGCGACCGTTGGCGCGGTGGCGGGTAAAGCTCCCGCCGGGATGTCCTCCCTTGATTTTCTGGAGCGCACCGCGCTCGACGCGCAAGTCAGCTCGGAACGCATTCGCGGGGTGACGAAGATGGGGGTGAATCACGGACCCTACCCGGCTTCCGCCCTGGCGGGCGGGCTCAAAATGGTGGCGCGGCTCATCGCGGGCGGCATGCCGACGCGTGTTTATTACGTTTCGCAGGGCGGCTACGACACGCACACGAACCAGGCGGGGGCGCATCAGCGGTTGCTGGAGGACTTGGGCGGTTCGCTGAAATCGTTCACGGATGATCTGAAGGCGCAAGGGAATCTCGACCGCGTGCTGATCATGACGTTTAGCGAGTTTGGCCGGCGCCTCGCGGAAAACGCGAATGGCGGCACCGATCACGGGGCCGCCGCGCCAATGTTCCTGATCGGTGGAAAGGTGAAGCCCGGATTGCACGGGGTGTATCCCAGCCTGGCCGCGAACGATCTGCACAACGGCGACCCCAAGTTCACCACGGATTTCCGCTCGGTGTACGCGGGTGTTTTGGAACAATGGCTGCGGACGCCGAGCGCGCCGGTGCTGGGAAAGCAGTTCACGCCGCTGCCGATAGTCTGACGCTCTAAGGGTTCCACCATTTCAAAGGTTCGGGCAACGGTCCGGCGGCAAATTCCAAGTGAATCACGCGCCGGTGGTGCGGGGTTGTCGCGGGGGCAGAGGAGTGCAGGAGAAGGGGACGCATCAGCAGCGCGCCACCGCGCGGAACATTGCACAAGACCGGCTCATTGTGGCGTTCCCATTCGGTGATCGCTGCCTGGTCGAGTTTTCCCTGCCGGTGGGAGCCGCGCAAAACTCGCAATGCGCCGTTTGCCTCATTGGTATCGTCGAGATGCACCCGCACGGTCAGCATGTGATCCAGCACCTCGGCGGGCGCGTGAACGTGTGGGACCCCTTCCTTGATCGACCAGCCAGTGAATCCCGGCGTTTCGAACTGTTCGGCCACCGGAATGGCCGTGTCTTGATGCCAGCCGACGCGCCAGTTTGCGCCGGGCGTCTTGTCGAAGAAAATTCCACGCACCTGAAACATGGTGGGACCGAGCACATGCTCCACCACGGCGCGGACCGGCGCGCTGGCGGCCAACTCCGCCACCGCCGGGATTTCCAAAAGATTGCGCAGTCCGGCCCGGTTTGTGCCTCTTTTGGGGGACGTGACGTCGCCTATCGTAATGATCAACCGCGCCACCCCCTCCAGTGGCAAAAACTCGGGAATGATATCATATCCATCGGTCGAGAGATTGGCGAGCATGCGCGATCGATCCCGCCGCAACTTGCCGCCAAAGAACAGGAAATCATTCCCACTCCCCGGGGTCGGGAATCTTCACCCCAAGAAGTCGCGCATAGCGGTAAAGGGAAACGGAGGAAGGCGGCATGCTGTTTGGATCCAATTTTTGCGACATCCCATTTTGCATCGGCTCGCCAACCGTCCACGCGAACACTTGCTGGTCGGAATCAGCGGCCTTCCCAAAGATCACTGTGCGAGGAATGAGGCCTATGCCCGCAAGCTGGTTTTGGAAAAAGTCGTTGAGGGGGATCGCGAAATAACCCGCGCGTTGAGGGCCGAGAGTGGCCGCGAGGGTGGCATTCAATTCCGAGCGCAACGTCGCCATTTCATTGGTAAACGCGGGAATGCGACGGACAACCGCGTCCTGGATGTCTTTTTCGAAAATCTTCGGCAAATCCACCGGTTCAAGGCGGGCGGACTCCAGCGCGCCGCATTGGCTCACCAGGGTGTCAAGCGCCTGGTCCACCGCCCCTCGCTCTTCAGGACTGATTCCGTACAGGGTCACCGCAGCGTCCGTAAGATGGTTTTTTCCCGAGAAAAAGCCGCCTTTCACACCGACGGATTCCAAGTCCCGTTTGGGCAGATAGAAATAGCCGACGCCATCTGGCCAGCCGCCGTTGCGAGCCGGGTCCGCCGGAACCACGATTTCGGCAGAGGAGATCGGGCTTGTTGTGCCGGGGTATTGCCGGGCGTTTTGGAGGCGCTCCCGGAGATTCGCATGCAACGCCGTGTTTCCCGACAGCCCGGCGCTGGCCCGGCTGATGTCCCCCTGGAGATGCAATCGTTGCCATTCGGCCTGATTTCGGGCGACCAATTGATGGGCAAAGAGCGCGATGCCGCCCAGTAGTGAGAGTCCTACAATGATAAATGGATTCATGGCTGTTCGGAGGAGGTTGGTTGCTTGATCGAGTGAGTCCAACGATCCACAAAGGGTTGCAAGGGCGGTGGCATAAGCACATCCTCCGGCCCGACCCAGCTGGTAACCACCGCGTTTCCCGACGCGTCGTAGAGGATGTTTTTTACCTGCACCGTGCCATCCTCCTTTTGCGTCAGCGTGAGGTCGCATCCCCTGGAACCGAAGGAGGTCCATGTTTGGTGAAAGACCTCTCTTCCTTGCTCGTAAAGCATCGCGGTCCGGTCTCCGCCCATGAGGGCCATGAGGGAATCCGTCAGATTTCTTTCCAGCTCCATGGCTTCCGCAGGCGCGCCGACAACACGCAACCTCGCGGATTCGCGTCCCTCGGGTGTGGTGTCTGTGGTGAGGGAACTATGCTGAGCAATTAATTGTTGGACTGCGGAACCGGCGTTGAGAAGGGCGGTCGAAACCTGCGCCCGTTCGCTCTCCGTGAGACCGAGAGCGTCCAAAAGGACGGGTGAAGGGCGTCCGTCGCGATTCAGCGGCTCCTTGGGGACCCTTTGAGGCCCCCAGGCACGGGAGATGTTTTCGAACTCGCCGAAGCTGTATTTCGACACCGCCGCGCGAGGCAAACGGACATAGTCGGAAGCCTCGTCCCACGCGTACCACCGGACGGGCTCGGCTTGGGTGCTGGCAGGGCGCGGGGTTACTTGCGGTGGCATCTCCGCCATCCGCGCTCGCTCCTGCAGATTTGCATTGGCAAGAGCGGCGTCCTCTTGAGCGGCTTGCACGTCGGCCAAAGTCGCGGCCAACGCGCTAATTTCCGTTTCGATCCGATGACGGGCCATCCACGGTAGTGTGGCGGGCAGGGCGACCAGAACGGCGCACGCGACAGCAGTTTGCGTTTTGGTGAGAGCCATAAATTTGGCCAGCCAGGCGGCGCCGCCACCGAGAGGGACCAAACTAGCCGTTAAAGCGGCGTTCGTGACCAGCGCCGAGAGGCCAGCAGGTGAATTTAGGCCGAGCGCTGCGGCGCGTTGCAGCGCCAGTAGGGTGACGGTAGGCGCGGCCACGGCAACACCCCGTCGTCGAAGGCGTTTGGTCAGTTCCTGCAACGCTTTTGCGACGCGTTTTTGCGCGGCATCCTCGCGAATGCCCAGCACCAGCCCCACCTCGCGCAGGCTTTTGTCCTCGAAGTAGCGAAGGAACAAGGCTTGGCGATCGGACGCGTTCAGTTCCAGCAACGTGTCGTCCAGTAGCGGAAGAAGTTCCCCCGGGTCATTGGCGTCCATGAGCGTGGCAAGTCTGGTGGCGTTTTCCTCGCGTTGACGGCGGCGCGCCTCGGCCCGGAGATGCGCGCGGGCGCGGTTCACGGCAGTTTGGTGCAGCCAGCCGGCGAGAGCGGGGTGACGTTGCAAAGCGCGAGCCTCGCGGGCCAACGCGACGAAAACGGCCTGAGTGACATCCGGCGCGGCCGCGTGATTCCCGAGCACACGGGTTGCGGTTCCAAAAACCAGGGCCAAATGACGTTGGACCAATTTGGCAAAAGCCGTCTCGTCCGCTTCACGCGCGAAGCGGCCCAACAACACCTGATCAGTTGATTCAGGCGTCATATCAACCCTTAAGTGCCGCCGGGAAAAGAAACCCGAAAACTTTTTGCAGAATTACGAGGGCGAGCTTTACGGGGGCAGAATATCCCCGAAATCGTGGGCTAATTACCCTTGAGGTTCCCACAACTCGATGCGATTGCCCTCCGGGTCCATGATCCAGGCGAACCGTCCGTAATCGTGGTCCTCGGTTTTCTCGATCTTCACGCCGTTGCGGCGAAGCTGCTCCAGCATTCGTTCCATGCTCGTGACGCGATAGTTGATCATGAACGGGGCGGTGGAGGGCGCGAAATAGTCGGTGTTCGCCGGGAAAATGGACCAAACCGTCCGCCCGGTCGGTTCAGGGCTGTCCACCCTGCCCGATGTGAAATCCACGCAGCCGTCCTTGAGCGGCACACCGAGTTGCTCCTGATACCACGCGGCGAGCCGCTCCGGGTCGCGTGCCTTGAAGAAGATGCCGCGAATGCCGGTGACTTTTTCCATGGAAAGGTTTCGTTAGGCGATCAGGAGAACACCCGGGCCGAATTTCGTCGAGAACGATTGGCGGCTATAAGTCCCAAAGCAAGGGCCTTTTCCGCGCCCAAGAAAAGGTTGCCAAACGTGCCGTGTGTGTCACGTTGTTTGGACGATTGGAAACTGAAGTTATGAACAAGCCCAAGATCATTGCCTACCTCAAACCAAGTTGCGGCTGGAGCAACGGTGTGCGCGCCATTATGCGCAAATACGACTTGCCGTACGAGGACCGCGACATCATCAACGACCCGGCGCAACGCCAGGAGATGATACAGAAAAGCGGCCAGATGCTCAGTCCCTGCGTGGAAGTGGACGGGCGGATGCTGGCGGATATTAGTGGCGAGGAAGTGGAGGCTTATTTGCTGGCCAACCGGCTGGTGGCCCCGAATGAGCGCAAGCCGGACGCCCCGACAAACGCCCCCTGCGCCAACGAAATGGGCGCGCCGACCCCGCTTTCGTTCCAACGTTGAGCCGTCGCAATCCGCATCGCTTTTCGGCGCGAGGTTTTCCTCGCGCCTTTTTGTTGGTTCACTGCCAATTTTTTGGCTTCGGCTTTTATCTTTTTTGCCGATGGAAGACGTTGGGGTGCATACGTAATGGTTTGTCGCAGGTCGATTTTTCTGCTACGAGGAAGTTACGGCTGTAATCCCATTATGAACCACCAAACACTGTTTTATTGGCTGGGCTGGCTGGTCCTGCCAATCGCTTGCCAGGCGGCGGGATCGGACGCTCCCGATTTGTCGCACATGAGCTTGGAGGAACTGATGAAAATCGAGGTGACCTCGGTCTCCAAGCGACCGGAGAGGCTTTCCCAGGCTCCGGCGGCCATTTCGGTCATCACCCAGGACGACATCCGCCGCATGGGCGCCACCTCCTTGCCTGAGACCCTGCGCTACGAGCCGGGCCTGCAAGTCGCGCGGGTGAACGCGCACAGTTGGGCGATCACCTCGCGCGGGTTTGATGATCTGGCGGCCAATAAACTTCTGGTGATGATCGACGGCCGGGCCGTTTACACGCCGCTTTTTTCAGGTGTTTTTTGGGATGCGCAGGACACCATGCTGGAGGATGTGGACCGGATCGAGGTTATCCGCGGACCGGGGGCGGCGATGTGGGGGGCGAACGCGGTCAATGGTGTCATCAACATCATTACCCGGAGCGCGAAAGACACACAGGGTGGTTTTCTTCAAGCGGGCGGAGGCACCGAGGAGCAGGGATTCGCCGCCTTGCGTTATGGCGGGAAGATCAGCGACAACGCCTGGTATCGCATCTACGGCAAGTTCAACAATCACGACGAGTCCGCCAAGCCGGGCGGCCTGGGCGGGGCCGGGGATGACTGGCAATCGACCCAGGGTGGCTTTCGCGTCGATTGGGAGCCGGCTGGCCAAAACCAATTGACATTTCAGGGAGACATCGGCGCCAGTTGGGGGCATCAGTATTACATTCTGGCCAATCCCACCCCGCCGTTCGCCAGCCTCTATGACGACCAATATCATAATCGCAATGCCGACGTCCAAACCCGCTGGCAACACGATTTTTCCGCCGACTCCTCGCTGCAAGTAATGGGCTATCTCAGTTACGAATTGCGTGATGACGGCCTGTTCGGAGTGGAGCGGGACACTGCGGAGATCAACGCCCAGCATCGAATCGCCTTGGGTGACCGCAACGATCTGACTTATGGCGTTCAATATCGTGCTTCGCGGGACGACATCCAAAACTCGTATGCCATCTCGTTTCATCCCGCGAGCGAGACCGTGCAGTTGTTCAGCGCTTTTGTGCGGGACGAGATCACGCTGGTTCCAGAGCGCTTGCGGTTAACTCTGGCCACCGAGGTGGAGCACAATGATTTCTCCGGGGCGGAGGTGCAGCCCAATGCCCGGCTCTTGTGGA
>CAZMLP010001158.1:0-2062 GCA_964566745.1 uncultured Verrucomicrobiota bacterium
CGCCGGCATGTTATCGGCGAGTTTCAGGGCGTCCTGCCCCGTGGCGGCCTCCCACACGGTGTAACCGGCGTTCTTTAAATAGCGCGTGACGGAGTAACGTTTTTGCTCGTTGTCATCCACCACCAGCACTATGGGAGGTGAAATCTGCATCACGCAATCACGCCGCACTCGCCGAGCACTTGTTGAATCTGCTCCCGCGCGGCTTTGAAATCGGGTTGGTTTTTGGAAAAGATTCCGGCCGCCCTGGCCAACTGCGCCCGCTCGTCGTCATCCAACTCGCGGGAGGTGTTGACAATCACTGGAATTTCGCGCGTGAACGGGTTGCTTTTCAACTCGGCGAGCACTTGGAAACCGCTCATTCCGGGCATGACCAAGTCCAGGAAAATGACCCGCGGGCGCAGTTCCGCCGCCAGGCGCAACCCCTCCTCTCCGTCCCCCGCCTCCAGAATCGTGAGCAACAGGCCGGAAAGCAGGTCCTTCAGCACGTAGCGGGACGCCTCATCATCGTCAATCACCAGCACCTTGATCGGCGGCTGGGAGACCGCCGGCCGGATTTCCTTGCCGTTCACGTAATGGATGGGCAGCCGGACGGAAATGGTGGTGCCCACACCCAATTCGCTCTCCAGGGTGACCGTGCCTTTGAGCAACTCCGCCAGCTTGCGGGAGAGGGGCAAGCCGAGGCCGGTGCCCTTGGCCTTTTGGTGCGGCCCCTCCACCTGCTCGAACTCCTCAAAAACGCGCTCCAAGTTTTCCGGCGCAATGCCGATGCCCGTGTCCGCCACGGAGATGAGCACATGGTCCGCCCCGTCCCGGCGCGCGCCCACTCGCACCTCGCCACGCTCGGTGTACTTGAGAGCGTTGGAGATGAAGTTGCGCAGGATTTGCGACAACTTCGACTCGTCCGACTCGATTACTGGGACATCCTCCGGCTCCTCGAACACCAGGTTCACGAGCGAGTTTTGGGAAAGCAACGGTCGCAACGTGCCGCGCAGCGAGCCGAAGAGGCCCCGCAGATCGAAGGCCTCGATGCGCACGGAAACCTTGCCCGCCTCGACCTTGGCCAAGTCCAGCAAATCGTTCACCAGATGGGCCAGGTCCGCCGCAGCGCGCCGGATATAGCCCACCTGCTTGTCCTGCTCGGCGGTCAAGCTCCCGTCGAGCCGCTCCGCGAGCATGCGCGAGATGCTGATGATCGAGTTAAGCGGGGTGCGAAACTCGTGGGTCATGTTCGAAAGGAAACGGGTCTTCGCCTCGGAAACCTGCTTGAGATAATCCGCGCGCTGGTCCAGTTCGGCGTACAGCGCGACCACCCCGCGATTGGTGTCCTCCAACTCGCGGTTCAATTGCGACAATTCCCCCTGCCTCTTTTCCAGTTCCGCCATCACAGCGAGCAAATCCTGGTTCTGCCGTTGCAACTCGGAGAAGGGGTCGTGAGCCTGCTGCTCCGACAAAGCCTGCACAATTTGCTCCAGCCGCTTGGGGGTCACACGCCGGGCGGTTTGGGGCAACTGCTTCCCGATCACGACCTTGGTGCCGTTTTTCCCGCTGGACTCGATTTGAAACTCGTCCATCAACCGTTTGCTGCCAATCAGCCCGACGCCCATGCCCGTTTCAGAAACGTATTCGCCAGCCAGGATCGCCTTGAGGCGGGCGATGCCCGGCCCATGGTCCGTGACGCGGACGAGGAGAAATTGGGCGGGACGGTTTTCGAGAATAAATTCCACTTTGCCACCGCCGGCGTACTGGTAGGCGTTGCGGGCCAGCTCCGAGACGGCGGTCGCCAGGCGCACTTGGTCTTGATGCTGGAAGCCGAGTCCCTCCGCGAGTTGCCGCGCGCGCTGCCGCGCGAAGACAACATCATGCTCGAGGCGAATCTCGACGGTGACAATGGGCAGTTTCGTCATTTGGCCGCGCGTTTGCGCGCAACAAAAATCGTGGCATCATCCCGGCCCCGGTTATGGTCCCGCCACAGGACACCGGCGATCACGGCGGGATGACGCATCGCCAGCCCCGGATACCGCCGAAAGTCCCACCGGTTGGAAAGGCCGTCCGAGCACAAGAC
>CAZMLP010001159.1:0-5509 GCA_964566745.1 uncultured Verrucomicrobiota bacterium
CGGGCGGCGATTTCGTTGATGATGCGCAGGAGGCGCTCGTGCCGCTCCTCGATCAATTCCTCCGGCAATTGGCCCGGCATTTCAGCAGCAGGAGTGTTCCGGCGCGGAGAGTATTTGAAGAGAAACGCCAGATCGAACTCGATCTCGCGGCACAGGGAAATGGTGGCCTCGAAGTCCTCCTCCGTCTCGCCGGGAAAGCCGACAATAATGTCCGTGCTGAGGCCCATTTCCGGCCGGACCCGCCGGAGCTTTTCGATGATGCCGAGGTAACGCCCGCGCGTGTAGCCGCGATGCATCAATTTCAGCAGCCGGTCCGATCCGCTCTGCACGGGAAGGTGCGCGCTTTCGACCAGTTTCGGCAACTCGCCGAAAGCCGCCACCAAGTCGTCACCATAACCCTTGGGATGCGGCGAGGTGAAACGAATGCGCTCCAATCCCTCGATGGCGTTGACCGCCTCAAGCAGTTGCACGAATCCGGTCTTGCCATTGACCACCGGAATTTCGCGACGACCGAAGCTGGTGACGATCTGGCCGAGCAAAGTGACCTCCTTGACGCCCCGCGCAACCAGTTCGCGGCACTCGGCGACAATGTCCGGAATGGTCCGGCTGCGCTCCTCGCCGCGAGTCGCGGGGACGATGCAGAAGGTGCAATGCTGGTTGCATCCCTGCATGATGCTGACAAACGCTGTGACCGGGGAAGGCGCGGTGGCGACGTGCTCGCGAATGGCCGACTGGCTGCCGGGTTCCTCGCCGGTATCGACAATTTTATGACGGCGCCCCGAGAGGAGTTCCGCGAGGTGTTCCCCGGCGCGGTGAAATTTTTGCGTGCCCAGGACGAGGTCCACGCCGGGCATTTGCTCAATCAACTCCTGGCCGCGGCTTTGCGCCATGCAACCCATGAAGCCAAAACGCTGGTTGGGCCGGTGTTTCCTGGCTTGCCCGATCACGTTGGACATCTTGGCGAGCGCCTTTTGCTCGGCCATGTCCCGGACGCTGCAAGTGTTCAGCAGCACGACGTCCGCGACCGCCTCCGACGCGGCCAAGGCAAAGCCCCTCGCGGCGAGTTGCGCGGCGACGGCCTCGCTGTCGCGCTCGTTCATCTGGCACCCGTACGTTTTGATATAAACACTCGGCATCGCGTCAGGACGCGAGAAGGTATGCGAGCGCCAGCGACTTTGCAAAGGTGGAAAGCGGAGGCGTCAGGAGCGGCGGCGGCGGGCGTAAAGCAAGGCTCCCCCGCCCAACAGGAACAGGGCTGACACGCCCGGCTCGGGAATGGGATCCACGCCGGTGAGGTTAAATGATCTGAGGTTCTTCAAGTAGGCCGGGAAATCGGGCGGTAGCGTTCCGCCATGCGTGTCACCGCCAGTGACGGCGGTGAAAATGTCCGATTGGCCATGGACTCCGCCCGCGGCGACCACGGCATCATATGTCAAGCCGGTTACTCGCGACCAAACCTGAACCTCCAAGTACGCCAGCCCGCCCGGAGCCACACTGTCAATCGTTCGCGTGAGGGAACTGTCCCCACCAGACATCCAGTAACCCGGAGATGATGGCGAAAATATGGCCGCGTTGCCCACCAGGCTCAAGTGGGAGGCATCGGGACCCGCCAGAAGCTGGGCGAGATAATTAAAGTTGCTGGCTTTGTTGCCGTTGCCATCGAAGACAGGGGCATCGACGGAAGCCTCAGGCGCATAGTTGGAGAAGTAAACCGTTCCTTGTCCGAGCGCGGCGCAGGGTATTCCCAGTGTCACGGCGGCGAGCATGCCGCCAAGGTATTTCCGGAGGGTCATAAGCAAAAATTTTAGGGACGAGGTTGCAATCTGAGGAACACAGCCTCACCCGGCGCCAACGAGGAGGGACCGGGCCAGCCGTCCACCTCGTAGTCGCTGGTTTGCCATTGGCCGTTTACAAAACGGTAGGCGGTGTCACCCGGAAGAAGCGGGAACGGTAGCAAATCCGCGATTTGCCGCGGCCCCGCGCCCGAGCAACCCACGGCCTGGAACATCTGCCTGCCATGGGGCGGTGTGGCGGGCGCGACATAGGGATCCTCCACCCCGATGAACGTCAACTCCAAAGGCGTGGGTCGGGGATTAAAGATGAAAAATCCCCGCCCGGCGGGCAGGGGGGAATAGTAGCTCCACCGCCCAAAATCGAAACGAGTCACGTCGTAGCCTTGAGTGACCGGATTAAAGACGTAGACGACTGTGCCCTCCGGGGCGTTGGGGAGCGCCTGGGTGATGTTATAATAGCCATTGCCCGGCCACAGCGGATTGGAGATGAGGCTGAAGCCGGGTGGCGCGGAAAGCTTTCGAGTGATGCCGATGATTCCAACGGAATACAAGGTAAAGCCGGCAGGCGGCTCGACCAGTGATCCGGGAGTGCTGATGCTAATTTGTGCGGACCGGCCAGTTATGCCGCCATTTTTCAACGCCTCGTCAAAAGTGGAGCCTTTGGCGGAGTCCCATACGTCCAGCTCAACCACAATCCGCTGGGACAGTTGAAAAGGGGGAGGCAAGAGGAAGACGGTGTTAACGGGAAGTTGCCATTGGCCGTTGGCAACCGGCGCCTGCGGTCCCACAGCGACAAAGTTTGTCCGGTCGATCGCGCCAAATGTCCCTGGTGGATTGTCTGGCGCGACCGACAATTGGGCGACAAACCCGGGCCGTTTGAGGGGATCATTGGATCCAACGTCCACGATTCGCGGCACATCACTCATCACAATGGCGGGCCGGGCGTATCTGACCATCGAGATCAGGCCGATTCGATTTAACACTCCGGCGTCCTCGTTATCCGCGAAGAGAAACGTGGCGGCAGAGATGGCTTGCGGCCCGCCCGCGGCTTCCTCGAAGGTCGCCCCATAAGTGGTGTCCCAGATTCGCACCTGCACATTCGCGCAACATCCCGCGGGGACATCAATGCGGATCAGGTTGTTTTCCCCCGGCTGCCAATAACCCGCGTCCGCTCCTGTCCCAAAGGGCGCTGGTGTGCCGAGTGGGTGAAAATCTTCCCGGAAGACCTGGCCGTACAGCTGCGCCACGTAACGCGACCCTGCCAACCGGTCGCCATCCGGGCCAAGGACCGGGTTGTCCAAGATGCCGGGAATTCGATTCCTGAAATCCGCCGTCACATAATGCTGGCCATGCAAATCAACCCCGTGGAACCGGTGGAGCACCGCCGGTTCGCCAGGCGGAGAGCCAGCGCCGCCGGTTTGCACCACGAAATAGTCGGAAGTGCCGACGTAGCCTTGGGAAACGGCCTTCTCATAGGTGTCAAATTGAGACCCGTCCCAGACGCGAACCGCCACCGTCGCGACGGCTCCGGCCTGGACGTTGGTAGTGAGCACGGTGCCGCCCTGCCAATATCCGGCAGTGGCATCGGCGCCAAAGTGCGCGGGCGTTCCCATTGGCAAGAGATGGCCGGCGTCCGGCCCCGCGTAAAGTTGAGCGACATAAGGGGCCGCCAGATTTTGCACGGGGGGATGGAGGAAGGGGCTGAATATCGTCACCGGAACGTCCAGTTTTCCCGGCACAAAATTATTAAAGTTCACCGCGCCCCAGGCCGAACCAGCCAACGAAAAAGGGGCAAGACCGTTCAAAAGGGGAGCCGGCGTCGGGGGCGCGCCGTCGCCGCCGGTAAACACGACTATCGGGGCGGATTCACCCCGCTTGGCCGCCGCCCCCGTGGCTTGCTCGAAAGTGGCTCCTTTGGCAGCCTCCCATACGCGAACCCGAATTTCCGCCTCATCGCCCGCCGGGACATTCGTCACCATGAGGACCGGGTTTGTTCCCAAATCCCAATAACCGGCTGTGGCGCCAGTTCCGAACGAAAACGGGTCACCCAAGGGAACCGGGTTGGCGTGACCGCCGGCGAGGCGGGCAAATATCTGCGCCTTGAAGGCAGCCCCGGCAAGGCGAGTAACGCCATCACTATCAAAAACTGGCGCGTCAACCTGTCCAGGCACGAGATTCCGGGCGTCCACGGTGCCAGCCGTGAAATTTACCAGCTTGACCGGCTTGAGCCCGGTGAGAGGGGCGGGCGCGGCGGAATTCGTGCTGGCGTTCACTGGGATCACCTCGGACTGTCCGTGCACCGCGCCCGCCGCAAGGGCCCCCTCCCAAGTGCCGTTGCCGACCCGGTGGTCCCACACTTTGATTTGGCAATAAATGGTATGGCCGTCCGGCGGCGCTGCCATTGAAACGCTGGAGGCGAAGACATATCCGGCGTTGGTACCACCGCCAATTTCGAAGGCTTGGACGCCAGCCAGGCTTTCAAGAGAATTCCCGAAATAATAGACGGCTTGAAAATTGCGTCCCCGCTCCGAGCCACCGTCCAATTTTGTGACGCCATCCACGTCATAAATCGGAGCGTCCAGCACACCGGGAATCCTGGTGCCCGTGTTGATGTACACGCTTGGCATGCCAAACGCCGCGCCGATTCCGGCTCCGACGACCGCGGAGCGCAGCAAGAAGAAAGCTGCCATGACGGCAAGGCATGGCCTGAGGCGCCGTTCAGGAGATAACCACATGGTCGAAATTTAGCACTAATTGTGCCACGAATAGCGCGGTTTGGTGTGCCGGGGGGGCGTTGTTTTGCCTTTGTTGCCACGTCCCGGATTTACGAGCGTTTTTTTCTTTGACCAAAGGGCAGCGGGGCACTATTGCCGGGCGGTCAATGGCCGCGCGGGAACAACGACCGGTTATTGCCAAGTTAACTTCACATAATCTGCTTATGGAAAAAGCCATCACAACCTTGCAGGAAATGGCGGTGCGGTACGGCTTCCAAGTCCTTGGCGCCGTTCTCATCGTGGCAGCCGGATACATCGTGGCGCGCAAAGTCGGGGAGATGATGCAGGAGTGGCTGGGAAAAAGGGAGCTGGAGCCGCCGCTCCGGTTGCTCGTTGTCCGGTTCATTCGCCTGTTGATCATGGCCCTGACGACCATGATCGCCATTCAGCAACTGGGAGTGAACCTGGTGCCGTTGATTGCCGGCTTGAGCGTGCTGGGCGTGGGCGTCGGGCTGGCTTTGCAAGGGGTGTTTGGCAACCTTGCCGCGGGCATCGTCATTATCTTCGTCAAGCCGTTCCGCGTCGGGGAGTATATCGAGATTTTGGGAGTTCACGGAACCGTGGACATGATCGACTTGCTTTCCACGAAGCTGGTGCATCCAGACCGCTCGAAGGTGGTGATTCCTAACCGGAAGATCCTGGGCGAGATTTTGCACAATTACGGCAAAATCCGGCAATTGGACATCAAGGTTGGCGTCGCCTACGACACGGACCTCAAGGAGGCGCTGAAGGTTATCCGCGAGGTGTTGGAGCGAAATTCCCGGGTGCTTCAAGATCCGGTTCCCTTTACTGGCGTCACTCACCTCTCGGACTCGTCGATCGAGATATCCGTCTTTCCCTGGGTGGCGGTCAACGATTACGGAATTGCCCGGGCGGATTTGTGCCAGGCGCTGGTCGAGGGGCTGCGCGCGAACCGGATTGCGATTCCGTTCCCGCAGCGCG
>CAZMLP010001160.1:0-1577 GCA_964566745.1 uncultured Verrucomicrobiota bacterium
GGAGGTCGCCGGCCAGGCCATCGCTCACATCCATCATCGAGCGCGGCTCAAAATGATCCGCCAACCAGCGTCCCTCGGCCAGGCGCGGCTCAAAATCAAGGTGCCGCCCCGCCAGCGAGCCGCCGAGCTCGCCGGTGACAAAAATGGCATCGCCGGCGCGCGCCCCGGAACGCAACACCGCGCGTCCGCGAGGAGCCCAGCCCAGGACCGACACCGAAAGGATCAGCCCGCCCGGATTCCGTGTTGTTTCGCCGCCCACGATGGCCACCTCGTGCCGGCGGGCAAGGGCGCTCATTCCCGCGTAGATTGCGCTCAAATAATTGGGGTCGAATTCACGCGTCAGCCCCAGCGTCACCACCGCCGCCGTCGGCGTCCCGGCCATTGCGGCAATATCACTCAAACAACGCGCCAGCGCCTTGTGCCCGATTTTTTCCGGAGCGGTTCCAGCGGCAAAGTGAACACCCTCGACCACCGCGTCGGTCTTCAAGAGCAGCCAGCGGTCCGGCACGCCAAGGTCGAGAACCGCGCAGTCGTCGCCCGGGCCAGTTACCACGGCGGAGTTGCCAGGCAGGTGCTTGGTCAAATGGCGGATCAATTCAAACTCGTTCATGGCGCGTTTATCTCGGAAACCCGCCGGACTCGTGCATAAGGTAGATGAAATTGGTGAGGTTAAACAGGCTGTGGCAAAGGATCGGGGCGGCGAGGGTTTGGGTTCGCTCGTACAGCAAAGTGAGAATCACCGCCAAGATGGTCAAGGGCAGCAGGGTCATCCAACTGGCGTGATAGGCCGCGAAAAGGAACGAAATGATCCACATGCTCGCGCGCGGCCGGCCAAACTGCCTGACGGCGGGATACAAAATCCCGCGAAAGAGCACTTCCTCGGTGAACGGCGCGACGGCAATGGCCATGACGCCAAACTCGATTTTTTGCCAAGTGGTGACCGCCTTACGCAATGTCTCCACGGCCGGTTGCGCCACGACTTCGCGGTGGAGCTGGAGCATCACCCAGCCCGAGAATTCCCCCAGCAGCCACGACAACGGAACCGCGAAAACCGCAACGATGGCCGCCAAGGCAAGGGCATTTGGCAAACCCGCCAGGCGAAATCCGAACGCCTGCCCCCAAGTGACGCCGTGCTCCCAGACCAGCCATTGAGCGAGGATCAAAATGCCGCAGTTGAAGCTGATCATTCCCACCGTCAAATTGAAGAACTTGGCCTGGTCCTCCGTGACGCGCCCCGTCTCGACAAAAAGCTTGTTGAACGCGGCGATCAGCAGGGTACCGGCCAGCATGCAGGCGAAAATCCCGGCCAGCATCCGCAGCACCGACTCGGGCCGCCACGATGGCTGTGACAGCATGGCGGGGACGCTATTACACGAGGGGCCGGAGTGACGATGGAAAAATCGGCGGGACGCGAGGCGCGGCCGCAACGGCTGCCGCGGCTGGTTCCTTTGCGCATCGCCCGCTTGTGTTCCAAGCGCTTTCATGTTTAAAATTCCGCCGCAATGAAAACGAAGCCGACTGCCAAAGGTGTCTCCACAGCCCAACCCGCGCGTCCCCACTCCAGCATTCTGGTGGAC
>CAZMLP010001161.1:0-6873 GCA_964566745.1 uncultured Verrucomicrobiota bacterium
CCATGATGAAAACCGGCCAAATGGGGCAGCAGTAGGCGTCCGTGTTTGGTTTTCTTTGCCCCTTGTGAAATTCGGGAGCAAGGTGCTACTTTCCCACCGCTTTGTCGCTGGCGCGCGGGCGTGACCGCCAGGACCGATCCAAGTTATGACCAATGATGTCGCGGTTCGAATCCGCGAGCTTTCCAAAGTTTACCGGCAGGGGGATATCAATGTCGTGGCGTTGAATGGCATCTCTCTGGATATTCATGCGGGAGAGTTCCTCACGCTGATGGGACCTTCCGGCTCGGGCAAATCCACGCTGTTGCACATCATTGCGGGGGTGGACCGGCCCACCAGCGGCGAATGCCGGGTGCAGGACGTGGACGTGGCGAAATTGAGCGAGTCCCAACTGGCGGACTGGCGGAATCAAAATGTCGGGTTCGTGTTCCAATCTTTCAATTTGATCCCCGTGCTGACGGCATTCGAAAACGTCGAGCTTCCCCTTTTGCTGACCAAATTGGGAAGCAAGCAGCGCCGCAAGCAAGTCGCCACCGCCCTTGAGCTCGTGGGGTTGAGTGAGCGGTCGCATCACTTGCCCAAGCAGATGTCTGGCGGCCAGGAGCAGCGCGTGGCCATCGCGCGGGCGCTGGTCACGGATCCCAAGCTGATCGTGGCCGACGAGCCGACCGGCAATCTTGACTCCCAGTCCGCGCAGGAGGTGCTCACCATCCTCCAATCCCTGAGCAAAACGGCGGGGAAAACGGTAATCATGGTGACGCATGATCCCAAGGCGGCCGCGTTCGGGTCGCGCTCGATCCATTTGGAAAAGGGCGAGTTGACCAGCTGACTCCGCATGACAACGGCCACTTTTGTCATGAAGAACGCGTTGCGCAACAAGCGCCGCGCGGCGTTGACCATCCTGAGCGTGGGGGTGAGCCTCTTCCTGTTCGTCATGCTGCTGGTCACGTTGCGGGAGTTGACCCTGCCCCCGGAGGACGTCGGCGCCTCGCTCCGCATCATCGTGCGCAACAAGGTCTCGCTGGCCTCGCCGCTGCCGTACAAGCAATTGCCGGTCATCGACAAGATCCCCGGTGTGGCGGCGGTTTGCCCGTTCACCTTTTTCGGCGGCAATTACAAGGGGGACGAGCGGTTCACCAGCTTCGCGCAGTTTGCGGTGGACCCGGTCCGTTTTACCAATGTGGCGGTGGATGCCAAGTGCCCGGCGGACCAAATTGAGGCCTGGATACGGGATCGCGCCAGTTGCATCGTTGGACAGGACACGGCGACCCGTTACAAGCTGAAGGTGGGCGACAAGATGCAATTTGCCGGAACGTTTTATCCGGTGGATCTGGACTTGAAGATCGCGGGCATTTATCACGGCACTCCGGATGACCGTAATGTCTTCTTTCATCACAAGTATCTCGACGAGGCGCAGGGCGGGGCGACCACTGTGGGAACATGGTGGCTTCGCGCGACCTCCGCGGAGGAGGCTCCTCGTGTCACGGAGCGCATCAACAAGGCCTTTGCCAATACCTCGGCGGAAGTGCGGGCCGAGACCGAGCGGGCGTTCCAGATGAGTTTCATCTCGATGTGGGGCAATATCCAGGTGCTGATCGGCTCCATTTCGACTGTGGTGGTTTTCACCCTGTTGCTGGTTTCCGTGAGCACCATGAGCATGGCGATTCGCGAGCGGTTCCGCGAGCTGGCGGTGCTCAAGGCGCTTGGTTTCAAGATGCGGGACCTTTTTGGTTTCATCCTCGCGGAAAGCTTCGGGCTGGCCATGGTGGGCGCGCTGTTTGGCGCGGGCGGCGCCTGGCTGTTCTTCCACATCATCGACATCCAGAAGCTGACCAACGGCATCTTCCTCGCGTTCGAGGTGACGCCGCGCATCCTGGGCCGGGCGTTTGCCGTGGCGGCGTTGCTCGGAATCATTTCCGCCGTCGGCCCGGCGATTGCCGTGGCCCGCACCAGCGTGGTGCAGGGCCTCAAAACCCTCGATTGACCTTATGGCCCTGCCGCTGCGCTACAACGTCCGCAACGTCCTTGTCCGATGGCGCTCGACCATCGCGACGGTGCTGGGCATCGCGCTGGTGGTGGCGGTGTTTGTGCTCTTGCAATCGCTCGCCATCGGCATCGAGAAAAGCAGCGGCAACACGGGTGACCCCCGCAATGTGATGGTGGTGCGCAAGGGGTCAACCGCGGAATCCAGCAGCCTCGTGACGCGCGAGCAGTTGCGGAGCATCCAGTATTTCGAGGAAATCGCCCGCAACGAAAAGGGCGAGACGCTTATCTCCGCGGATGTCCTCACGTTGATGAGCCTGCCGCGCAAGGACGGCAGCGGCGAGGCAAACGTGATGCTGCGCGGAGTCACCGCCCGGGGATTGGAGTTGCGACCGCAGGTCGCGCTGGTCGACGGACGCTGGTTCTCGCCCGGCAAACGGGAAATTGTGGTCAGCAAACGATTGGCGGCGCGGTTTGCCAATTTCGAAATCGGGCAGACGTTCAAGACGGGTCCCGCGCGCCTGATTGTCGTGGGCTGGCTCGATGGCGGCGGCAGCGCTTTCGACTCCGAGTGCTGGATGGACGCCGACGAGGTGCGCTCCATCTTTGACCGGGACATGTATTCCAGTCTCCTGATCCGCCCGTTGAACGAGGGGGCGCGCGACAAATTGATTCATCGGATCGAGACGGACAAGCGCATGCAATTGCGCGCCGAGCTGGAGACCGAGTATTATAAGAAGCAAACCATGACCGCGACGCCGATCAAATGGCTGGGTGGCTTTCTCGCCATCACCATGTCCATCGGCGCGGTGTTTGCCGCGATGAACACCATGTACGCCAGCGTGGGCGCCCGCACACGGGAGATCGGCACTTTGCGCGTGCTCGGCTTTCGCCGCCGCACCGTGGTCCTGAGTTTTCTCATCGAGGGCGCGTTGCTGGCGCTGTTTGGCGGCGTGCTCGGTTGCCTTCTGGCATTGCCGATGAACGGTTACTCGACCGCCACCATGGGCTTCGAGACCTTCAGCGAGAAGGTTTTTGAGTTTACCATCACTCCGGAACTGATGCTGCGCGGCTGCCTGTTCGCGGTGATCGTCGGGATCGCGGGCACGTTTTTTCCCGCCGTCCGCGCGTCGCGATTGCCGGTCATTTCCGCGCTCAAGTCGCTATGAACGACAAGCTGCAACAACTGCGCATCGACAAGGACCAAAAAGAGCGCTCCAGCCGCGGGCCGTGGATGATTTTTCTCGCCGTGGCGGCTGTCACTGGCGCGACCGTTTTCTATGCCTGGCCGCGCCTATCTGACAAATCGCGCGTGTTCGATGGCGCGACCAAGAAGACCGTTGCCGACCGCTCCGAAATCACCAGGAAGAATGAAGGCGGCGCGGCTGCGACGGGGGGGGCTGGCGCCTCCTCCAGCGGGAACACTGCCACCGCCGCCAAACCGGCCAGTCCGGTTCCAGGCCGCGTTGAGGGATCCCTCCTCACTGTGAGCGGTTACATTGTGAACCGGGAGCGCATCGAGATCAGCCCGCGCTTCATGGGCGTGGTGAACTGGATCGGCGTCAAGAAAGGGGATGCCGTCACGAATGGCCAGGTCGTTGTGTTGCTTGACGACGCCGAATATCGCGGCCGCCTGGCCGAGGCGGAGGGACGGCTCGCCAATGCCAGGGTTTCGGTGGAAAAGGCCCAGCTCGATTTTAACCGCGCCGCCGAATTGGTGAAGAGTCACGTCGAGATGCAGAAGACCGAGGATGACGCGCGCCTCCAGCTTGCGTCCGCCCGCGCCTCCGTGAGGGAGAACGAGGGGTCGGTCCAAGTCATCAAGACCTATCTCGACTGGTGCGTGATCAAGTCGCCCATCAACGGCGTGGTGCTGGAGAAAATGGTGGACCCGAACGAGCTGGTGACACCACAGACCTTCGGCGGCACGCGCGGCCCCAGCACCTCGCTCATCGCGGTGGCCGACCCGAAGGATCTGCAAGTGGAGATCGATGTGAATGAGGCCGATTTGCCCAAAATCTTCCTCCAGCAAAAATGCAAGGTGAGTCCCGAGGCCTATCCTGACCGCGTCTATGATGGCTATGTGGCCGAGGTCGCGCCCGAGGCGAGCCGTCAAAAAGGCACGCTCCAGATCAAAGTTCAAATTCGCGAGCCGGACCGTTATTTGACGCCGGAATTAAGCGCGAAAGTGGATTTTGTGGAAGCGCCGCCGACTGGGAAATGATGGGTCATTCTCTCTCGTCATTTCTTCTTACCCGCCTCCTCGGCCAGCCGCTCATTGACGATCTTCAGGTAAGTGTAGGCCACGGGATTGCCGTCGAGGCCGTCATGGATTTTGAGCTTGAGCGACTTTTCGAACCACGGCTTCGCCTTCGCGTAGTCCCCCAGTTGCACATAATGCCAGCCGATGTGCGCCAGGGTAAAATAGCCCTCCGGGTCGAGTTCCTGGGCGCGGTCGTACATCGGTTGCGCGCCTTTGTGATCGCCCAACTGGTCGAGACACATGCCCGCCCGCAGGTAGTTGTAGGGATCCCACGGATTTAATTTCATGCCGCGCTGGTACCAGTCCATCGCCTCGGTGAGGGCCTGCTTTTCCTTTTCGAGTTGGCCCCAGCCCGTCGCGCGGATCGCCTCGCCCAGGCGGTAGGTCGTCTCGAAGTTGGCGGGCTCGCCGGCGTTCGCCTCTTTCAAAGCGCTGCGCATCCGCTCGGCATCCTGGTGTAGTTGCGTGCCGAGTTTCTCCGCTTTATCAAAATCCACCGGGTCCGCCTTGTAGGCCTGGGCGATCGCCCGGATTTCGCGTTGAGTGGCCCGCTCGGCCTGGTCCGCCCGGCTTAGCACCGCGACCTCGCGCCCGCGCTGGACACCCTGCGCCGCCAGATACCAGCCTCCCGCGCCAAGAATCAAGGTAAGCGCCAGCCGCAGCAGAACCCCCGGCGTCACCCAATATTTTTCCGAGGCGAAGCGCAAATGGACTGTCGCCAGCGCCATCAACGCGATGGTCAGGATCGCGTTGGCGGGGATGTTCATGTTAAAATCAAAAAATGAGTGCGCGAGGATCGCGGCGAGAGAGGCGGTGACACCGAGCACAAAGGACGCGCGGTTGCTGGTCCGGCTGCTCAAGTCGTTTGACCGCTGGACGAATTTCCAGGTGCGCGTGATGCCAAAAATCAGGAAGCCCAAGGCGGTTCCGATGATGGCCGCGCCCGCGACGCCCCAATCCGCCAGCGTGTTCAGGTAATCATTGTGCGCCCGCAACGGGCGGAACTGATAGTCGGGCCGCCGGTATTGGCGGAAACGGTAGTCGAAATGGCCTGGTCCGACACCGGTCCACGGGTTGTCTTTCCACATGCGGTAAGCGGAATCCCAGATTGGCACGCGGCCGAATATGTAGTCCAACTGGCCCGGTTGGAACGAGCGCGCGACCCGCTCCGCGATCACGTCGGCCTTCATCACGCCAAAAATGACTCCGCCGAGCAACAGCACCACGGCGATAAGCGCGGGAATACGGAAAGAATGCGCCCGCACCAGCAGCGCGCAGAAAACCCCCATTGAAATCACCGTCGCGATCCAGCCGCCGCGCGAGACCGAAGCCCCGATGCCGATCAGAATGACTAGCGCGGCGTAACCGAGGAAAATGCGCAGGACGTGGTTGATGCGGCCGGTCAATGTGTAAGCGAGCGCCAGTGGCAGCACTAATTCCAGGAAACCGGCGAAATGGTTCGGGCAAATATAAGTGCCGGAGGCGCGGCCCTTGTAGCTGTCCGGCCGGATGAAATTCCACACCTTGTTCGACCCCGTGGCCATTTGCAGCAGCCCGTACATCGCGATCAGCATCGCGAGGAACACCATCACATACACCACCGCCTGGGTCGCTTCCTGCCGATTCAAGTTGTTGATAATCAACAGGAAAAGAAAGGCGTAAACGATGACGTGCAGCAACTCGTCCCGCGCGACATATTCAATATCCGCCTGAAAATACCGCCAGATGGCGTACCCGGTGAAGGCGAGCACCGCCCAGCAAATCGGGGGCCACAGGAGCCGGTGCTGCGGCGCGAGCCAGAGCCGCGCGAGCCACAGGACCCCGGCGGCAAGGGTCAAACCCTGCAGGACCAGAAAATCGACGGGGCGCACCGCGCCGGTGGCCAGCGGCCCGAAAATCAAAACTCCGAGCACCAACACCAGGATGCCCCGCTCCAGCCAGTTATCCAATTGTTCGCGGTTCACTCAAAATTATTCCGGGGCGGATTCCCGCCACACCTGACTTCCATTCTGCGGGGAAAGCTTCCTATCCCGGAAGAAATCCCTGGCCTTGCATTTCTCGCGCTGCCGTTTATGGGACGGCGAAAAACCATTTTCGATGCCCAAAATCCGGATTCACTGAAGATTTTCCGGATCGTGAACGGCGCGTAGAAATGAACGAGAACGCCGGTCAAGTAAAGGGCATTTCCGCGTCCCTTTTCCCCTCTGCGGATACAAATCAGGCATCGGGAGGAGCCTGGTCCCACCAAGTTTTGCGCTGCTGGCGCGGGAGGTGTTCCACCCCTGGTTGACTCGTTGAAAAATCTCTTCCTTGTTTCCTCCATTGTTCAAGCCGGCTGATTACTTGCATGGCTTAATTCGCCTTGATCGGGCTTGATTTGCCACCCGTCGTGACCGCCCAGGGGAGGGCGGCGTGGAATTCCCGCCAGTTTTTGGCTGTCGCCATGTTTCGGGATTCTTTGTATGGTTTGAGTAGGTTTGATTTGGCTGGATTTGGAGACATGGCTGGCGACGGGGACCGGGTTGCCTTGAAGCCAGGCGAGCCGCCGGAGAGGACCGCACTCGCGCCGGGAATATCGACTCGAGCCATGGTCTGGATTTCTTTCTCCCCGCCCAAGGCCAAAATTCCTC
>CAZMLP010001162.1:0-2479 GCA_964566745.1 uncultured Verrucomicrobiota bacterium
TGAAAGCCGGCCACATAAAGCTGGCCATCCGCCGGATTCACCGCGCCATGGAGGGGCGCAAATTCCAGATCTCTCGTCACGCTGAGCACCGCCGCTTGCGGCTTTGAACCGCGTTGGTTTAGGCGCACGGCAAAAACCTCGGGCCGGTAGTAGCCCAGATGAATCAGCGCGCCGTTGAGCGCGCCCATTTTGGCGCCGGCCAGCCACACCTGGCCCGCGCCGGAGGCGTTGACGGGATAGGGAATCCATGTCAACGGCTCAGCGATGGGCGCCGGATATTGCCCCTTCGGTTGCAACACACTCAAGAACCCGTGGAACTGTTGGTCGCGGATGATATGCAACGGGGTCGTGGGAACATAGTGACCCTGCTGGTCGCTGGCCGTGACCATGCCGGTCTCGGGATTCACACCAATAAATGGCTCGCGCAGGCCCGTGCCCAACACCTCGACCGATTGGCCGTCCGGGGAGACGCGCAGCACGGAGCCGTTGTGCTTCCCTAATGTGGTCATTTGGATGCCGCCCTTGCTGATCACGAACGAGCCGTCCGGCGCGGGCCGAATGCCGGTGGCAAACTCGCGGGTCTCGGCGGTTTGGGTGAAGGCGTTGGAAAACAACTCATGGACGTCCGCCTCGTCATCCCCGTTCGTGTCTTTAAGACGCCAAATGCCATTGCGATCAAAGACAAAAATCTCCTCGTTGCGGATGCAAAGGCTTAGCGGCTCGTGAAGTCCCGACGTGAAACGCCGCCACTTGACCTCACGGAGATCTCCGCGCAAGCCTGAAATCATCCAGACGTCGCCATCGAAAGTGACCGCCGCCGCGCGACCGTCCCGAAAGAAGGCAATGTCCGCGAGGCGAATATTGCGATGCCAGGGGTTGTCGTTCGGCAGCCGGATGTTATCGACCACGAAAGAGTTGGTCGCGGGCGAAAGCGTTCCATGGGTGGTCAGGACTTGCGGCCAACGGGCCGGTGCCGACGCGGTAATGTGATCGAAGCGTGATTCCGAACGGGGAACGGCAACTTTCGCAATGGACGCTATGCGCACGCTGAATTCCGTTGGCGTCGTCGCGGAAGGCACGCTCACCACCCATGCGCCCCCCGGCCCTTTTATGGCGGTTAGCAATCCCGGCCCTCCCGACTCCGGCTGGGTAATGGATGAAAATCCCGGCGATTTTTGTCCCGGCGGGGCGTCATTTCCCAGAAGCAGTCGAAGGGGTCTTGCGTGCTCATCCAAATGAAACCGCCGTGTGACCACAAACTCGCCTTCATGGATCGCGGAGGTGATGCTTTCGCTCACTGAAGTTCCCGCCACCTCATAGTCGAGAACCGCTCCGGCTTTAGTGAGGCGAACCGCTTTAAATCGCCCCACCGAGGCCGGCAGGGGGCCTCGTCCCACCTCGCGCGGATCGAGACCGGGTTCGCGCGGGTCCGCCAGCAATTCCTCCTCGCCAGTTTGCCAGCCGGGATAAATTCCGGTGGCAATCCAGGGCGTGCCGATGATTCGTGGCAGAACCGTTTGCCCCTCTTGTGCCTTCGTGCCAGGATCGTGGTAAGAAATCTGCGACATGGAGACGGGCGTAACTCCCTTGCCCTGCCAAATAGCCGAGACGCGCAACAGGTCCACATCAAAGCAAGCCCAGCAATCGTTTCCGAGGTTCAGAATGACCCCGCGCGGAGTGAGATTGTTCGTCGGAAATCCTTTGCCCAGGTCGCGCGCGTCCAGAACCGACGAGAAGAATGGAAAATTCGTTTCGATGAAATCCCCCCACTGCCTGGCCCCGGACACCAATGGCTGGTTTTCAGCGCCGGAAGTCATGGCTTGAAAAAACAGCAGCGAGCACAGCCCCAAGCAAAAGGATTTCATTCTTTGGAAAGGGAGAGATACCACGGCGTCGCGCCAATGCCGCCCCAACTGTCCGGCTTGTGGTTGGCCAGGAAAACCTGCCGGAGTTTCTCATCGTAAGGGATGAGCGCGCTCCAGAGGACGCCCGGTGTGTTCTTCCAGCGCGGATCCACCTCGCCGCCGTCAATGCGTTGGAACTTCGCGCCCTGCAACTGCTGGTTCCACATGAAGTCGCGATTGGTGGCAATAAGCCGGTCAATTTCCGCGCGCGCGAACACCAAGCCATGCTCAAAGGCATCGACAATGGCCTCCACGTCGATCTCGTAGTAACCGCCGTTGGGATGCACCCCCACCCAGTGCTTGGGCGTGCCGTCCGGCTTGTAGTCCCACGGCCCGGCCGGCTCCCAATAATTCCAGACGTAATATTTGCCGTCAGCTCGCGTTTTCAGGCGCGACTTCATCAATTGAAACCATTTCTCCGCTCGTTCCCGGTAAACCGCTTTGCCGGTGACATCATGCATTGCCAGCAACCAGCGGCCGATGTGGTTTTGCTTGTTGTCCGGATTCGAGAAACCTTCTTTGGCGCGGTCATCGTAACCTGCCGACCATTTGCCCGTTTGCGGATCGATGCAAAA
>CAZMLP010001163.1:0-1784 GCA_964566745.1 uncultured Verrucomicrobiota bacterium
GCGTCGTGAATTTCACCGCGGGGAATCATTGGTTCCCCGCGGTTTTAGCATAAATGGCCGGCTCATTTTCCACCGTTATCGCGCCGTCGCTCCTGGCGGCGAATTTTGGACGCATCGCCGACGAGGCGAGGCGCGCCCAGCGTTCTGGCGCGGACTGGCTGCACCTCGACATCATGGACGGCCATTTCGTGCCCAACATCTCGTTCGGCCCGGAGGTTGTCCGCACGGTGCGCCCGCTGGTGAAGATGCCTTTGGACGTGCATCTCATGTGCCTCAAGCCGGAGATCCTGCTCGAGCCCTTCGCCAAGGCGGGCGCGAACTCCATGACGGTGCATGTCGAGTTGGGTGACCGCGTGCCGCAACTGCTTTGGAAGGTTCGTTCCCTCGGTGTGCGTGCCGGGCTGGCGATCAACCCGTCCACCCCCATGAGCGCGGTGGAGCCTTACTTGGACAAGATAGATATTCTGCTGGTCATGACGGTCAATCCCGGCTTTGGCGGCCAGCCGTTCATCGAGGAGACTCTGCCCAAGGTGCAACAGGCCGCCCGTTGGCGTGCCGAGCGGAAGCGAGCCTACCGGGTCGAGGTGGATGGTGGCATCGTCTTTGACACCAGCCGCGAATGCGCTCGCGCGGGGGCCGACACGTTCGTCAGCGGGACTGGTTTGTTCCGCCACCGCAACATGGGCGCGGCGGTGAGAAAGATGCGCAAACTCGCCACTGCCGGCGCCGTGTGAGAGTTTCGGCGGACGGCATGTTTGGGTTGGGGCCAGGGCAGGGGACCAAGAATCCTCTTTCCATCACGATTCACACCGTTATCTTTGGGTGGCGGAAACAATAGAAGCCAGTTTCATGGACGCGGCACACATACGAAATTTTAGCATCATCGCCCACATTGACCACGGGAAGACCACCCTTTCCGACCGGTTGCTGAACAACACCGGCACCGTGGCCACTCGCGAGTTGACGGACCAGCATCTCGACTCGATGGACTTGGAGCGCGAGCGCGGCATCACCATCAAGGCCCATCCGGTCACGATGCTTTACCACGCCAAAAACGGGGAGACCTACGAGCTGAACTTGATTGACACGCCGGGTCACGTCGATTTTGCCTACGAGGTGTCGCGCAGTTTGAGCGCGTGCGAGGGGGCTTTGCTCATCATCGACGCCGCGCAGGGTGTCGAGGCGCAGACCGTCGCGAACGTTCACCTCGCGATGAAGCAAAACCTGCACATCATCCCGGTCATCAATAAAATTGACCTGCCGCACGCAAACGTCCCGCTGGCCAAGCAGCAACTCGAGGACATTCTGGCGATTCCCGCCGACTCCGCCATCCTCGCCAGCGCCAAGGAGGGCATCGGCATCTCGGACATTCTCGAGGCCATTGTGGCGCGCGTTCCGCCTCCGAAGCCCACCGGCGAAAAATCGATGCAAGCGCTGGTGTTTGATTCCTATTTCGACACCTACAAGGGGGTGGTGAGCCACGTCCGCGTCTTTAACGGCGAGTTGACCGCCGGCATGCAGGTCAAGTTGCTCCACTCGGGCAAGCAGGTAGAGGTGAAGGAGGTCGGCAGCTTTAATCCCAAGCCCTACGTCCGCGAGCGGCTTGAGGTCGGCGAGACCGGCTACATCACGGCGAACATCAAGAGTCCCAAGGACGTGAAGATGGGGGACACGCTCACGGACGCGCGCATCCCGTCGCCCGCGCTGGCCGGCTTTCAGGAAATTCACCCGATGGTGTTCAGCGGGATTTACCCGATCAACACCGCCGATTACGAGCACCTGAA
>CAZMLP010001164.1:0-10910 GCA_964566745.1 uncultured Verrucomicrobiota bacterium
TATTCCGTGGGTGAACACGCCGCAGGATGTCATCCGGTTGCTGGACCGTTATTTGGTTTGGTCCAGCGTGCGGGACACCACACGCGGTTTGATTGACAGTTCCGCGGGAGTGGGCGATACGGCCGGCCAGGTGCTTGGACCCGCGCCACAGACGACCGCGCTGTTTGACCTGACCAAGCAATTCAGCCCGATTTATCCTGCGGAGGGCACTTACCAGGAAATGTACGGGACGGCGCTTTCGCGCTCCGGCGTTTACTATGTCGCGTCTTTCGAAGTGTACGCGGTGGAGAGTGCCATCTCGCTCTTGGGGAAGGCCGCCCTGGTCAAAGAGGCCAAACAGAATGGAGTTCCAGTTCCAATGGACATTTCCGACGTGAACAAGTTTCCCAAGGTTCGGGGCGCCGGGAACTTCCTGCTGGACATGTGGGTGGCGGGTGGCTTCCCGTTCATGATTGGAGACGCCAGCGGCGGGCCGCACAATGGAATCGATTCCACGTTCCGTTTGGTTAGCTTTGCCAAGGACTCGGTCAAGCAGGCCTATGATTTGTATGGTGACAAGCGGCATGCATGGGTCTTGAAGAATTTAATGGGAAACACCGACGCCAATGTTTTGGCTGATGCCGCCGGAGCGAAGGACCCCATCGGACAGGCGGTCTCGCATGTGGTGCCCGATTACGGAGTAATTCTCGAGGCTACCCCGGACCAGACCAACCGGCTGAAAAAGACCGGGGCGACTTTGCGACTTGGCATCGGGCAAGGCCACGCGCATTCTGACTATCTGGACGTGAATTTTTTCGCGATGGGACTGCCCATGGCGGTGGATTTGGCCTGCCGCAACGAGCAATTGTTCTGGTCGCGCCCCGGAGCTAATTTCAGTTTCTTGCATAACCACGCCTTGGCCCATCCCGAGATGGATCCCAACGGCGCGGGAGTGCAATCGGGCGAACCTTGGTTGCGGGCTTTTGGCCCCCCCTTGGTCCGCGCGAGTTACCAGGAAGCGGGCGGCGGTTCGTTGCTGGAGCGGGATTTAATGCTGATGGAGGTGGGCACCGGCTCGGGAACATTTTACGCCTTCGATGTCCAACGACTCACCGGCGGCTTGTATCACACTTGGTCCTTTCACGGATGCGAGAGCGCTGATTTGCAGTTAAACGTCCCGATGGCGGCCCAAAATAACCGGTGGCTCGACCGGTTAAATGACAATAGCCAGTTTGTCGCGACCGGGACGACCAATTATTTGCAGGCCACTTGGACGCTTTCCCGCTCATCCACCAGTTTTCCGTTTTCTTTCCAAGGTGGCGGCGTCATCAACACGGTGCCAGCGGAGCAAACCGTGCTCGGCGCTGCTTACAACCCCGCCCGTCCGCCCGCGCACACCCGGGCAACCCTCTTGGGCCGTGGTAATGACGTGATCATGCAGGGAAATCCATTCTCGTTTACTTACAATTACTGTTTTCCATTCCTGTGGTCCCAGACCTCAAATGAAGTCACTTCGGTTTATCCCGCGGTGTTTGAATGGTACCGGGGGACGGTTCCGGTGGTGTCAAACGCGGTGATCAAGGCATCCAATCCGCTTCAAGTCGAGGTGAGGACAATGGCTGGTCAGGTGGACACTTATGAAGCCACGCCCAACTACTTCCTCGCTGTGTCCCGGGACGAAAACGGGGTTCGCTACGTCAAGCTTTCCGGCTCCAAAAATGTCGCCGTGCCGGGCCTGACCTTGAACACCCCGCCGGATTATGACGCGACCATTCTTGACATGGATTACGTGAGCCGTTCGATGTTGCTTTCATCACCCCTCCCGGCCAATTCGGGCGTGACGGCTGGCAACAGCGGCCGCAAAATCTTCCTTCAGTTGACCGGCTCGGCTGGCACCACCTTTACTTGGGCGGACGATCTGCTGGTGCAAGAAGGCCGCGTCACCTCGTTGCATGTGCTGGACGCAAACACCATCCAACTCGCCTCGGACCAGCCGGTGTTGTTTGATGGCGCTGGCAACCGGAATTCCTCCGCCATGACCGTCACCTCGGAGGACCGGCAGTGGCATTTCCGCAATAACACGGTGATCCGGAGGCCGAACGGAGCAACGCTCACAGCAGGGGCTTTTTCAGACGCCAACGGGGATGGATTCGTGAACGTGAAAACCTACGAGATTGGCGAGGGAGACCATATTACCCTGCCGGTGGAGATCACGATTCAACGGGCCATCGGTGGATGGAGGATCAAGACGAACGTGTCATTTGACGGGCAAGTCGGAAGCACACCGTTGAATCTCACGGCGTCGGACTCCTGGCAAGAGGTGGACAACTCGGGCGCTGTTCTCCCCCCGGGTCCGAACAATTTGAAATTGGGGCATTGAGTTGGGCCGGCGGGAGGCGGGCTTGAGCTTCTGAGGGTTTGGGGTCTTTTTCGCGCACGGTGGATTTCCTGTACAATATCCTGCTCAAGCTGCTTTACCCCACGTCGCTGGCGGTGGTTTTTCTGCTGGGGTCTGCCCTCTTCCGTAATCGCAAGATTGTCCATCGGATCTTCTTTTGGACCGGACTGGCGTTTTTACTGGTCTGCGGGAACGGCCGGGTTTCGGGCTGGATGATCAAGCGCCTGGAGTCGCAATATCCACCGTCGGACCCGGTCCCGATGGCGGATTGTATCGTGGTGCTAAGCGGGGGAACGGTGAGCAAGGTGCCACCGCGACCCTCCATCGAGATCAATCGCGGGGGGAATCGCGTATTGTACGCGGCCAGGTTATATCGCGATGGCAAGGCGCCCTTGGTGGTCTGCACGGGTGGTTTGGCGACCGCGGGCCCCGATCCACGCGCTTACGCGGATGACATGGCGGAGTTGTTGGAGTTTTTTGGAGTCCCGAAAAGCGCCATTCTTACCGAGAGAAAAGCCGAAAACACCCATGAGCACGCGCAGAATTTGGAGGAGTTGTTGGAGCAAAAGAAACTGAAGCGAATCTTGCTGGTGACCTCGGCGATCCACATGCCGCGTTCCATCGCGGTGTTTAAGCGGCTCTGCCCGGGGCGTGAATTCATCCCCGCCCCCACCGATTTTCGAGTGACCGTGGGATTCCCCAAACCCTGGTATCACCGACTGGTGGGATTCATCCCCACGCCGAAGAATTTTGACGATTTCTCGGAGGCCAGTCACGAATATCTTGGAATGTTGTATTACCAGATGAAAGGGTGGCTCTGACAATGAGTTGCGCGGAAAGAGTGGCTCAAGTTTCTTCAAGACTGGGACGATAACCCACTGAAACCGTTAAAATCCGGCGCCAGCATTCTCGAATTTGAAATTTGGCCGTACTTGGTGTAGTTTGTCGGGCTGTGCGAGATGGCACGCCGGAACTCGCAGTTGTGGTCTGATTTGACTACCATGCAGAAAATCCCATTTTACAAGCCCAGCATCGGCACGGATGAAATCGACGAAGTCGTGGACACGCTGAAGAGCGGCTGGCTCACGACCGGTCCGAAGGTCAAGCGCTTCGAGCGTGAGTTCGCGACCTATATCGGCCAGCCGCACGCGGTCGCCCTCAATTCCTGCACCGCCGCCTTGCACCTCGCATTGGAGGCCATCGGGCTTCGCCCTGGGCAGGGCGTAATCGTTCCCACCATGACTTTTGCGGCCACCGCCGAGGTCGTCCGTTATTTGGGGGCACGGCCCATTTTGGTGGATTGCCGCGAGAACGACCACAATATGGATGTGGCGGACGCCCATCGAAAGATCGAGGCGGCTCTGAAATCCGGTCAGGAGGTAACCACGATCATGCCGGTGCATTATGGCGGCCAGGTGGGTGACGTGGCCGGAGTCCGGGCTTTGGCGGATCGTTATCAACTCAAGGTGATTGAGGATGCCGCGCACTGCTGCCCGGCTTATTACCGGGAGCCGGCGGCTGCGGGAACACCAGTTTCGGCGAATCCGTTGGCGGATGACTGGAAAATGGTCGGCGGCTCTGCGGATATCAGTTGCTACTCCTTTTACGCCAACAAAACCATCACCACCGGCGAGGGCGGAATGGCCTGCACGGCGAATGATGCTTACGCGGACCGGATGCGCATCATGTCATTGCACGGGATTTCGCGTGACGCCTGGAAGCGCTATACCGGGGAAGGGTCATGGTACTACGAGATTCTCGCGCCAGGCTTTAAGTACAATTTGACGGATATCGCGGCCGCGATTGGAATCCACCAGCTGCGCAAGGCGGATGCGTTCCATCAACGGCGGACCGCTCTCGCGGCGCTTTATACCGAGACGCTTTCCGAGGTGGAGGAGCTTATTCTTCCGCAGGCATTGCCGGACCGGATTCATTCCTGGCATCTCTATCCCATCCGGTTGCGGCTGGATCGACTTGCCATCGATCGTTCCCGTTTCATCGAGGATCTTCAGAAGCGGGGAATTGGCACCTCGGTTCACTGGATGCCGTTGCACATGCATCCTTACTACCGTGAAACTTACGGTTACGCGCCGCAGGATTTGCCGGTGGCCGCCGCGCTTTATTCCGGGCTGATCACGCTGCCGGTGTACCCGGACTTGAGCGAGGAGGCCGTGGTTTCGGTGTGCGACGCGATCAAGGAAATCGTTGCCGCGAATTTGCGCGTCCCGCGGGCGAGCGTCGCGATCGGGAGTTAAAGTTTTGCCGCATGTTTAAACAAGTCGTCAAACGGGCTTTTGATGTGGTCTGCGCCGGCTTCGGCCTGCTGGTGCTGGCTCCGCTCGGGGCGCTGATCGCCCTGGCGGTAAAGCTCTCGGATGGCGGTCCGATTTTCTTTGGGCAGACGCGCGTCGGGCAGCACGGCAAGACGTTTCGCATTCTGAAGTTCCGATCGATGGTGGTGGATGCCCACAAGATGGGCGTGCTGGTGACCAAGGACCGCGACCCGCGCATCACAAGAATCGGGCGGATCATGCGCAAAACCAAACTCGACGAGCTGCCGCAATTATGGAACGTGCTGGTCGGGGAAATGTCATTCGTGGGGCCGCGGCCGGAGGTGCCGCGGTACGTGGAGGTGTACACCCCGGAGCAGCGGGAAATTCTACGGCAGAAACCGGGCATCACGGATTTGGCCTCGCTGCTTTTTCGGAATGAGGAGGCATTGTTGAGCGGGGCCAAGAATGTGGAGGAATTCTACATTCAATATTGCCTGCCCAAAAAGCTGGAGTTGAACCAACGGTACGCGCAACGCGCCAGCCTCCTCCAAGACGTGTGGATCATTTTGCAGACGCTTCTGCCGTTCTGGGTGGGCATCTACGCTTTGGCGTTGGTGGCCACGTTTTGGTTCTCCTACCAGTTGCGCTCGGATTTGCCGATGACCGGCGAGGACTACGCGCTTTTCCGGCGTTGCCTGTTTCTCATCCTTCCGCCGCAGTTGATCCTCGTGGTCTGGCGCGGCCAATTGCGAGGCTTGGTGACCGATTTCCGGACGCTTGACCGGCAGATCTTTGCCACCGCGCTCGCCGGAATCATGCTGATGCAGGTGCAAGGCGGCATCTGCTACGAGTTTTTCGGATCGCTGGCGTCCGCGCGCAGTCTTTATCTGATCGATCTGGTGATTTCGTTTTGCCTCTTGCTGGGTGTAAAAATGGCCTTGGATTTCGCCATCCGGCATTTCTCGCCTCCGAAGCCGGTGACGGTGGACAAGTCTTGGCGGGTGGCCATCGTTGGCACGGGCTCCTTTGCCGTCGCTTTGGCCCGCGATCTCACGCGAAACGCCCGGTCGAACCGCAAAGTGGTGGCTTTTTTTGATGACAATCCATTGAACTGGCACCGCCAGCCGTTGGATGTTCCCGTTCTTGGCATGCCCGAATGCCTTCTCAAACCCGAGTGGCAGGAGAAGGTGGATGAGATAATCGTGGCTTTGCCGGACGAGGATTCCTCACGATCCGAGCAAGTTGTGGAAATGTTGCGGGCGACACCGTTCAAAGTGACAGTGGCCTCCAGTGTCCGCGCCCCGGACATTCGCCAGACACTAGTCTCCGCCTTGTAAAGCCAGCCTTTCGATGAGCACCAAAGTCGCGATTGTGGGCCTTGGCTATGTCGGCCTGCCGCTTTCCCTCCAATTTGCCCGCTCCAACGTCACCGTGCTGGGGTTGGACATTGACGGGGCCAAAGTGGACGCTCTGAACAAGGGAAGGAGCTACATCAAGCACATCAGTTCCGCCGAGATTGACGAGAATATTGCGAGCGGACGGTTTTCCGCCTCCACCGACTTTTCCGGAATTTCCAAGGTGGAGGCTGTGATCATTTGCGTGCCGACCCCGCTGAACAAGAATCGCGAGCCGGATATCTCCTATATCCTCCAGACTGGCGAGGCGATCGCGCCGCATTTGAGGAAAGGGACTTTGGTGGTGCTTGAGTCCACAACTTATCCGGGCACGACGGACGAGGATTTGCGCGCGGTTTTGGAGGGCGGCTCGGGTTTGAAGACCGGCGTGGATTATCACTTGGCGTTTTCTCCCGAACGCGAGGATCCGGGAAATCCGGACAGCAAAGTGGCCACGATACCGAAGGTGGTGGGAGGGTACACACCCGCCTGCTTGGAACGTGCCGCGGCGCTTTATCGCCGCGCGGTGAAGCAGGTGATTCCGGTTTCCTCGTGTCGCGTCGCGGAGGCGACCAAGCTGCTGGAAAACATATTTCGGAGCGTCAACATCGCGCTCGTCAATGAGTTGAAGATGGTGTACGCGGCCATGGGGATCGACGTGTGGGAAGTGATCCACGCGGCCAAGACCAAGCCATTCGGATTCATGCCGTTCTATCCCGGACCGGGTTTAGGCGGGCATTGCATTCCCATTGATCCTTTTTACCTGACGTGGAAGGCGCGCGAGTACGGTCAGAACACGCGCTTTATCGAGTTGGCGGGCGAGGTGAATTCCGCCATGCCGGAATACGTGGTCATGCGCGTGGCGGAGGCGCTCAACGAGCATGAAAAATCCCTGAAAGGCTCCAAGGTGCTGGTGGTTGGCTTGGCGTACAAGGCGAATGTCGATGACGATCGCGAGTCGCCGAGCTACGTCATCATGGAGATGCTTAAAAAGCGCGGCGCCAGGGTCTCTTACTACGACCCGCATGTGCCCGTGATCCGGCCCACGCGCGAGCATCCCCAATGGGCGGGAACACGATCGGTTGCTTGGGATCAAGCGACGCTTGCGGGCTTTGACGCGGTGCTGGTCGCGACTGCCCATGCGGTGGTCAATTACCAGGAATTGGCGGAATGGTCTCCTTGCATTGTGGACACCAGGAACGCCATGGCGGGGATCAAGACGTCAACTGGCCAGGTCTGGAAGGCCTGAGTGGCGCCGGTTGAGGGCGGGTTTGATGTTTCCGGTCGCGGCATTCAATTTGCGCCGCGACCGGTTTGTGTTATAAGGGCAATCTGTTTATGAACGCGTTTCAACGATTGAAGGATCAATTGCTCGCGGAACCGAAGGTCTGGCTGGTCACTGGTTCCGCCGGCTTCATCGGCTCGAACTTGGTGGAATCCTTGCTGCAACTAGGCCAGCGAGTGGTGGGCTTGGACAACTACGCCACCGGTTCGGTCCGCAATCTGAACCAAGTGCGGGATTTGGCGGGACTGCAAATGTGGAAAAACTTCCGCCAAATTGATGGCGACATTCGTGACGCGGCCGTCTGCAAGCAGGCGGCGTCCGGGGTCGATTACATTTTGCACCAAGCGGCGCTGGGATCGGTGCCGCGCTCCATCGAGAACCCGCTGCTTTCCCACGAATGCAACGTCACCGGTTTTTTGAACATGGTGATGGCTGCCCGCGATGGCGGCGCGAAGCGGTTTGTCTATGCTTCCAGCAGCTCGGTGTACGGGGATCATCCCGACTTGCCCAAGGTCGAGGAAAAGATCGGCCATTGCCTGTCCCCTTACGCCGCGACGAAGCGCGCGAACGAAATATACGCGGACGCCGCCGTCCGTTGTTATGGCCTGCAAGCGGTTGGCTTGAGATATTTTAACGTTTTTGGCCCGCGGCAAGATCCTGATGGCCCTTATGCGGCCGTGATCCCCAAATGGGTGGCCGCCATGATTAAAGGCGGGCAAGTGATCATCAACGGGGATGGCGAAACCAGCCGTGATTTCTGTTACATTGCCAATGTGGTGCAGGCGAATCTGCTTGCCGCCACCAGCCCGATGGAAAAGGGCGCCGCCGAGGTCTTCAATGTGGCGGTCCATGCCCGGACCACGTTGAACGAGTTGTTTGGTTTCCTCAAAGACGGCCTAGCGCCGCATTATCCGCAGCTCCGGGACTTGAAGCCGGTTTACCGGGACTTCCGTTCCGGTGATGTGCGCCACTCCGAGGCGAACATTTCAAAAGCCGCCAGATTATTGGGCTATGAGCCCACCCACACCATCCAGCAAGGACTGGGAGAGGCGCTGGATTGGTACCGGCAGAATTTGGTGTGACTGAACGCGGAAGGGGTGTCCATCGGCGCTTCAACAAAATGCCTCGGGTTGGGAACGGAAAGGAACAAGCCCCCGGAGCAGCGGGAAAAGCGCTTCCGAATTGCCTGCTCACCTGCTAGATTGCTTTTTGACTAGCGCACACGTATGAAAAAAGTCGTAGTTTTCCTGGTGGTGTTAGGGGTCCTTTTGGGGGGCGGATATGCCGCTTACCGTTCCTACCGGCACGTCCGGCAGGCCCGCCTGATCAACCAAGCCCGCACATTTCTCGACAAGAACAACACTCGCAAGGCCGGCTTGGCGCTGCAACGCGCGTTGCATTACAACACCAATGACGTGGAGGCCTGCCGGTTGATGGCGCGGCTTGGCGAAATGAGTCATTCCCCGGCGGCAATCTATTGGCGCGACCGGGTGGTGCAGTTGGCTCCCAACTCCTCGGCGGACAAGATCGCCCTGGCGCAAACAGCGCTGGCCCTTCGCGAGCCTGCTTTTGCCGCCCACGCTCTGGAAGGCGTTGACGAGGCGAGCAAGAAAACCGCCGCTTACCTGGTGGCGGCGGGAACGGCGGCCGCCGAGGCGGGCCAGTCAAGTCTGGCGGAAACTCGCTTGACGGAGGCCCTGCGGCTTGAGCCCCAAAATAACACCGCGCAAATGAACCTGGCCGTGGTTCGCATTGCCAGTTCGAACCAAACTGTGCGAGCCCAGGCGCAAGCGGCGTTGCGGAGTTTGACGACTAGCGCGACCAACGCGTTTCTGCGCTGCCAGGCGCGGCGGGAGTTGCTCATTGACGCGTTGCACCACAAGGAACTGAACACCGCGCTGGCCCTGTCCGTCGAGTTGCTGCAAGACACCAATTCGGTGTTTCAAGACCGTATTTTGAGGCTTGAGACTCTCCAGCAGGCCAACAAGCCGGAGTTCAAATCCACCCTCGCCGCCACCCAGCGGGACGCGGCCAGCAAGACCAACGCGAACGAGGTTTACGAGTTGGGTGTGTGGCAATTGGCCAACGTCCCGATGCCCGAGACACTTGCCTGGCTCAGGAGCGTTCCCATGGAGATGCAGACCAACGTCTCGGTGGCAATGATGATGGCCGAGGCCGACATCACCATGCAGAACTGGAGCACGGTGTCGAAGAACTTGGGCACGCAAAACTGGGGTGAACTTGAGGCGTTGCGCCACGCTTTCCTTTGCCGGGCGGCGCGGGGAGCGGACAACAACGCGAACGCGACTGGCGCGGCACTGGGGGAATGGGAGCTGGCATTGAAAGCCTCCAACTATCAGAAAGTGAGCCTCGCCATGTTGTTGACCCTGACCCGGCGATGGGGATGGGCAAAGGAGTCCGAGGAATTGTTATGGGCCATCGTGAACCGTTACCCCCACGAGGGGACGATGGTCCAAGAGCTCACCCGGTTGCTTTTCAACAATGGCCGGACGCGCTCGATGATGGTGCTTTGCGGACAGCAATTGAAGCGGGCGCCCGACCGGCTGGAGTTGAAAAAGAACCTCGCTTTGCTGGCCCTGCTGGTCGGGGACCAGGACGTCAGGCCGCATGAACTGGCGCGCGAGGTGTATGAGAAGGCTCCGGCAAACCCGGCTTACGCGGCGACCTACGCGTTCTCGCTGCTTATTCAGCGAAAGAATGCCGAGGCCCTGCAGGTGATGCAGAAGCTGCCCCCCCAAGAAGTGCAGCGTCCCGATGTGGCCGGGTACTATGGCCTGACCCTTCAAGCCAACGGCGAGGCCGCCAAGGCGAAACCTTTCCTCGAAATCGGACTGAAGCGCCCGACGTTGCCCGAAGAGCGCAAACTCTTCGAGACCGGTCGGATCTAACAATCCTCACGGTTGCGCCAGCAACCGGTAAAAACGGACGGGATCGTCGTGTGTGTCGTCCTCGATCCGCAACTTGTCGTTGAGCACGCTTCCGTGATTGGTGACGACCAGCCAATCCACCAAGTTAGTCGAGTATTGCAGTGTCAGGCGTGAAAAATCGGAAACCGGTACGGGCAGGCCATTTCGGGCGCCAACACTGAGCGCTACCGGCCCGCCTGTCGCGAATTGAAGCTCCAGTGCAAACGCCTCATCGACTTGAATAAGTGCTTCCCGGCTGGAGAGCACGATTGACCCATCCGTCGCGGACACACGATAACGGCCGGCATTTTCCAGACCCGGGGTCAGTGCCAACGACGCGTTTGTGGCCCCGCCAATCTCGCTGCCGTTGAAAAACCATTGATACGCCGGACCGGTCGATCCCGCCGTCGTCACACTCAAGACCAGCGGAACTCCGCCCTCAACCACTTGGTCGGCGAGATCCTTCACGATACGCAAGGTCTCGTTGGTGGTGAGCGCCACGCTTTCAGTTCCGCCCGCGGAGATCGCGAAAACTCCGTCCCTCACAAACCGCGTCTGTCCCTCGCTGTTTTCCCCCCAGCCGACCACCTTTCCCTCCCCAGTTAACGCCAGGCTGTAGCCGTTCCCCCCCGCGATGTGGACAACACGGCCAAG
>CAZMLP010001165.1:0-7478 GCA_964566745.1 uncultured Verrucomicrobiota bacterium
GACGGACAAAACACTTTTGCATTGCCGGATTTGCGGGGCCGTGTGCCGGTGCATCAAGGAAACACTTTTGTCATGGGAGAGGTGGCCGGATCGGAAACGGTGACGCTGACCGTGGGCCAGATCACCGCCCATGCTCACACCCCGATGGCGCAGGCGGCGGCGGGAAGCCAGGCATCCCCGGCGGGCGGCACATGGGCGCAATGCCTGGCCGGTCCCTATTCCGTCGGCCCGACGGATGATGTGTTGAATCCGGCGGCCGTCAGCTCCACCGGCGGCTCACAGCCCCACGAGAATATGATGCCGTTTGTGGCGGTGCATTTTATTATCGCGACCGCGGGGATATTCCCCTCCCAAAACTAACCCTTCCGGGCCCACCCAAACCCCACCTCTATCATACTATGGCGGAAGGATATCTCGGCGACATCAAAATGGGCGGATTTAATTTCGCGCCCAAGGGCTGGGCCATGTGCAACGGCCAGTTCCTGGCAATCAACCAAAACCAGGCTTTATTTTCGATTTTGGGAACGACCTACGGGGGGAATGGCGTGACGACATTCGCCCTCCCGAATTTGCAGGGCCGCGTGCCCGTGCATGTGGGAAACAACGTTAATTTGGGGCAGGTTGGCGGCGAATCTAACCACACTCTACTTGTTAGCGAACTGCCAGCCCATACCCATTCGGCGTCGGGAACCGCCAGCGTGGCGGATAATGTGCCTTCTGGCACCACCATCTGGGCCAAAAGCAGCGACCTGCCGTACGGGACCACACTGGACACTCCGATGGCGGGCGGATCGCTGGCCAACACGGGGGGAAGCCAGCCGCACAACAACATGCAGCCGTATGTGGTTTTGAATTTCTTCATCTGCCTGCAAGGCATTTTCCCCTCCCGCAACTAGTCCCGAACGGAGAGACTCTATGGCCGACCAATTTCTCGCGGAGATCAAAATATTTGCCGGCAATTTCGCGCCGGCGCAATGGGCGTTGTGCAACGGCCAGTTGCTTCCCATTAGCCAGAACACCGCGTTGTTTTCCCTTTTGGGCACCACATACGGCGGAGATGGCAAGACCACCTTCGCGCTGCCGAACTTGCAAAACTCGGTTCCGATTGGAGCGGGGCAGGGGCCCGGATTGACGATTCGCGACCTGGGCGAGATTGGCGGGGCGTCCACGGTCACGCTGTTGACCAGCGAGATGCCGGCGCATTCGCACCAGCCCAAGTGCGCGGTGGGGGGCGGCGGGGAGACCGCGCCGGGCGGAAATTTCTGGTCCAAGCCCCCGGGGAAAACGGCGCCTCCCGAATACTCGGCCGGCACGGCGAACAGCGTGATGAAAACGGGCGTCCTGGCCAGCACGGGCGGGGACCAGCCGCACAACAACATGCAACCTTACTTGGGGTTGACGTTCATCATCGCGCTGCAAGGAGTATTCCCCTCGCGAAATTAGCGCTGGCGGCGGGGCGTGAGGGGATGAGCCGGGCGATTTTGGGCGGTTTGCGATTGTTTTGGTTTCGTTGTGACGGCGGGTGATGGACCGGCAAGGAAGTCATCCGCGCGTTTTGTTTTTTGGGAACGGCGGTGATCAGGAAAACTGGCGGGTCGGGGACACGAACAAACTTTATGCATAAATTATTCCGCTGGTCCGGCGTTTGGCTGGCCATCTGGCTTTCCTTTTCCGCGCAGGCCACTTTTTATGTTGTCACTGGCACGACGGACAACACGGACTCCGCCACCCACGGCGGCGCGGGCACCTCGCTGAATCCTTTTCAAATGTCGAGCCTGCGCGGCGCGATCACGGCCGCGAACGCCTCGGCCGGCGCCGACACGATTTTCCTCCCCGCCGGGACTTACACGCTCACGATCGCAGGGCACCGCGAGCAGGCCAATGTGAAGGGTGACTTGGATGTGCTTGACGATCTTACGATCACCGGCTCCGGGGGCAATGCCGCGGGCGATCCAGCGCTCACTGTAATCCAAGGCGGCGCGGGCTGGGACGACAAGATCATCGACGTCAATCCGAACAACAACCTCCTCCTGAATTTCACCCTCCAGGCGGTGACGATCACGGGGGGCAACAACACGGACACGGTGGATTACTATGGCGGCGGCATTAACATGTTTGGCCGCCCCAACCTCACGGGCGCGGGGGCCGCCGGCACTTTGACGCTGGACAATTGCGTGATCACCGGCAACACGACGTTGCACGGAATCAATGAGGGTGGCGGCGGTTTGCTGGCGGAGCAAGTGAACGCCACGATCAACAACTGCGTCTTCTCGAACAACTCGACCGGCGATGACTACGGCGGTGGCATCAGCAGCCCGGGCATCAACGAGAACTTTACGATGACTGGCTGCACGGTCAGTGGCAACCACGCCGGGACCGGGTTTAACGGCGGCGGCCTGGCACTGCGCCGCCTTGCTTTCGGAGCGCACCCCGTGGGGGGAACCATCAGCATCACCGGCAGCACCTTCGCGAACAACAGCGCCGGCGGGCGCGGCGGCGGCGTGTCGTTGTCCGTGTCCAGCGGCGCGCTGGCGGTGGGCCTGTCGTTCACGATGTCGGGTTGCACCCTGCATGACAACGAGGCGGGCGACACCTCGTTCGGCTCCGGCCCGGCGGAGGGCGGCGCTTTTTACTACTCGGGCGACACCTCGCCGAATGCCGCCACCGTGGTGTTGACGAAGAACAACATTTTCAACAACTCGCTGGATTCCGGCAACGCGGACCGCCGCGGCGGCGGCGGCATCGCCATCGGTTCCGGTGGCGCGACGGTAAGCTTCTCCCGGTTGGCGGGCAACACCATCGGCACGGTGACCGCGGGGAACCAGGGCACGGGTTTGCACAAGGATGTCAATGACGGGACCGTGGTGCTTACCGACAACTGGTGGGGCAGCAACTCCGGCCCCACCGGCTCGGGCAACACAGCCGTGCTCAGCAGCGGCTCGTCCGGCGCGATCACATTTGGCCCCTATCTGATATTGGACGCCGATCCGGCGTCGGCCACAGGCTCCATTGGCGTGGGAGACGCCTTGAACGCGAACTTTTTCACGGACTCGGCGGCGGGCAGCGTCTCCGCGGGAAATTTGACCGCGCTCAACGGGGTGGCGATCACCTTTAACAATCCCGTTTTTGGAGCAATCTCGGGGGCCTCAAGCAGCCTCTCCGGCGGCGCGGCCTCGGCCACCTTCACGCCCAACGGCGCGGGGTACGGCCACGCGGATGTGACGGTGGATGGTGTGACCGTCACCGCGAATATTTCGATTCCCACGACGGTCGCCTCGATCACCAGTGACGCCGCGTCACCATCCGGGGCGAGTTCCGTGTCATGGACGGTCACGTTTGCCGACGTGGTGAGCACCGTGACCGCGGGCAATTTCAACCTGGTCAACACCGGTTTGGGCGGCGCGCCGGGCATCACCTCGGTGGCCCCCGTGGGCGTGGCTCCGGCGGTGGCCTGGACGGTCACTGCGAGCACCGGCAGCGGCAGCGGGACTCTTCAATTGAAGATGGTGAACGACACCGGCATCTCCGCGCCGGTCAGCAACTTGCCGTTCGATGGCTCGACCTACACTCTGGATTTGGTGCCGCCGGACACCTCGATCACCGGGCAGCCGCCCGCCTTTTCCGGCAGCGCGTCGGCCACGTTCACCTTCACGGGCACGGACACCGGGACGGGCGTGGCCAGTTTTGAGGCCAGTCTGGACGGGGGGGCCTTTGTGGCCTCCACCAGCCCGGTCAATCTGAGCGCGCTGGCCGCAGGCTCCCACACCTTTCAAGTCCGGGCGGTTGACCAGGTGGGAAATGTGGACCCAACGCCCGCGTCGTATAACTGGACCATCGACCTTACCAATCCGGGAATCTCGCTTGGCTCGCCGGACGCCGCACTCACCAGCGCCGGGCCGGTTCATTATACCGTCACTTACACGGACGCCAACTTTGACCAAAGCACTTTGTCCACGGGTGACATCACCTTGAACCACACGGGCACCGCGACGGGAACCGTGTCAGTGGACGCCACCACCGGAGCCAGCCGCACCATCACCATTTCCGGCATCACCGGTGACGGCACGCTGGGGGTCACCCTGGCCGCGAACACCGCCCACGACTTGGCGGGTAATCCGGCCCCGGCCATTGGCCCGAGTGGAACCTTCACCGTGGACAACACCGCGCCGACGGTCACGTCGATCAATCGTTTGAACCCCGCCGCCGCCAGCACCACGGGCCTGGCGGTGACCTACCGCGTCACGTTTAGCGAGAATGTGAGCGGAGCGGACATTTCTGATTTCACGGTGACCGCCACCGGCACGGCTGCCGGCACCTTGTCGGGAGTTACTGGAAGCGGCACGACTTATGACGTGACGGTGAACAGCCTGACGGGCAGCGGCACGGTGCGGCTGGATTTGAAGGCGAGCGGCACAGGGATCCAGGACGGGGCAGGGAACGCCATCGCCACCGGGTTTACCAGCGGGCAAACCTACACCATCGCTCCTTCCGGGGACATTGCCGCGGTGCAATCGACCGCGGGCTCTTTGGCAGCCGCCGGGGCTGACTCAACGTTTGGTTGGAGCTTCACCGTGGGAGGCACCAGCATTCAAGTCACCCGGCTTGGGTTCTTTGATGAGAGCGGGGACGGCCTGGCCCAGGCGCACGATGTGGGGCTTTGGGACAATAGCGGCACTCTGATCGCCTCCGTGACCGTTCAAGCCGGCACCGCCAGCTCGTTGGTGAACGGCTACCGTTACGAGGAAATCACCCCGGTTACGCTGGCCGCCGGTCAAACCTACACCATGGGCGCGTTTTACTTGAACGCGAGCGGCGACCGTATGCTCGAAATCGGCGCCGAGACCTAAGCCAGCGCGATCACATTCGGGCAGAACCAGTCCTTCGCCAGCGGCTCGCTCACTTTCCCAAACAGTCATTTGGGCGGATTCGACGAGGGCTTCTTTGGACCGAACTTCCAATATTCACCGTTCGCCACCATCACCAGCGTCACACCGCCCGCCAATGATGTCTATGCCGCGACCGAGACCGTTGATTTCACGGTGCATTACGGGCAGCCGGTGAATGTGACGGGCACTCCGGAGATCATATTGACAGTGGGCGGGACGGATGTGTTTGCCACGTATGTCAGCGGGAGCGGGACCGCTGATTTGCTGTTCCGATACACCGTCCAGCCGGGGGACAATGACAACAACGGAGTCGCGCTTGCCTCGCCCGTTTTGCTGAATGGCGGCGCGATCAAGGATGTGGCCCTGGGTAATGACGCGGTGCTCACTTTCAGCGCGCCCAGCACTCCCAATGTGCTGGTGGACACCGCGGCGCCGACGGTGGTGACCATTACCCGGGTGATGTCCAACCCCAACAACGGAGCGACGGTGGACTTTACAGTGACTTTTTCCGAGGCGGTGACGGGAGTTGATGCCCCGGACTTCAGTCTGGCCACCTCCGGACTGTCTGGCGCGAGCGTGGCGGGGGTGACGGGCAGCGCCGCGGTGTACACCGTGACGGTGAACACGGGGAGCGGGGATGGCACGCTGGCGTTGAACCTGATCGACAACGACTCAATTCTCGACACGGCGGGCAATCCCCTCGGCGGTGTTGGCGCGAACAACGGTAATTTCTCCGGGCAGGTTTACACCATCGACAAAACGGCCCCGGCGATCGTCGTCGGGGCGCCGTCGGTCAGCTCGACCAAGGGCGGGCCGGTGACATACGCCGTCACCTACGCGGACGCGAACTTTAACACGAGCACGCTAACGACGGGAAACATCACGTTGAACCAGACGGGAACGGCCAATGGAACGGTGGGACTCTCCGGCAGTGGCACGAGCTATACGGTGACGATTTCGGGCATCACCGGGGACGGAACCTTGGGCATTTCGATTGTGGCTGGCACGGCTAGCGACATAGCGGGAAACACGGCTCCGGCGGCCGGGCCGAGCGCGACGGTGCTGGTGGACAACACGGCCCCGGACACGACGATCACAGCCCAACCACCGGCGGTTAGCGGCGGCGCGACGGGGAGCTTCAGTTTCACCGGCAGCGACGCCGGGGTGGGCGGGATCACATTCCAGGCGCGCCTGGATGGCGCGCCTTTTACCACGACCACCAGCCCGCACATTGTCAATGGCCTGGCGGAGGGGTCGCACACTTTCCAAGTCCGCGCGATTGACGCCCTTGGGAATGTCGATGCCACGCCCGCCAGTTACACCTGGACGGTGGATACCATTTCACCGACCGTGGCCATCGGGGCGCCTTCGGCCACGATTGCCGCGGGTGGGCCGGTGACCTACACGGTCACTTACACGGACGCGAACTTTAACTCGAGCACGTTGACCGTGGCAAACGTCACGTTGAACAAGACGGGGACCGCGAATGGAACAGTGGGCGTGTCCGGTTCCGGAACCACGCGCACGGTAACGATTTCCGGCATAACGGGCGACGGCACGCTGGGAATCTCCATCGCGGCGGGCACGGCGAGCGACCTGGCCGGCAACCTGGCTCCGGCTGCAGGGCCGAGCGCCACGTTCATGGTGGACAACACGGCCCCGACGGTGGCGATAGGCGCGCCGTCGGTTAGTTCGACCAAGGGCGGTCCAGTGACCTACGCCGTCACCTACGCGGACGCGAACTTTAACACGAGCACGCTAACGACGGGAAACATCACTTTGAACCAGACAGGCACGGCCAATGGGACGGTGGGGCTCTCCGGCAGTGGCACGAGTTACACGGTGACGATTTCTGGCATCACCGGCGATGGCACACTGGGCATCTCCCTTGTGGCGGGAACCGCGAGTGATTTGGCCGGCAATCCCGCCCCGGTGGCCGGGCCGAGCGCGACGGTGCTGGTGGACAACACGGCCCCGGACACGACGATCAACACCGGCCCGTCCGGGGTTGGCAACAGCACCTCGGCGACCTTCACTTTTACCGGCAGTGACGCGGGAGTGGGCGGGATCACATTCCAGGCGAGCCTGGACGGCGCGCCTTTTACCACGACCACCAGCCCGCATAGCCTCATTGGTTTGGCGGAGGGGGCGCACACCTTCCAAGTCCGCGCGATTGACGCTTTGGGGAATGTGGACGCCACTCCTGCCAGCAGCACATGGACGGTGGATACCACGGCTCCGACCGTGAATTTTGGCGCTCCATCGGCCACGATCACGGCCGGCGGGCCGGTGACCTACACGGTCACTTACACGGACGCGAACTTTAACTCCAGCACGCTGGCCGCGCCGAATGTCACATTGAACAAGACAGGGACCGCGAATGGAACGGTGGGCGTGTCCGGTTCCGGAACCACGCGCACGGTGACAATTTCCGGCATAACTGGCGACGGCACACTGGGCATCTCCATCGCGGCGGGCACGGCGAGCGACCTGGCCGGCAACCTGGCTCCGGCGGCGGGGCCGAGCGCCACGTTCACGGTGGACAACACCGGGCCGGTGATCACGATCGGCCCTCCGTCGGTCAGTTCCACC
>CAZMLP010001166.1:0-5450 GCA_964566745.1 uncultured Verrucomicrobiota bacterium
CCGGCCGATCAGATGCCGGGCCTGCCCGGACTGAGCGGTTTGGACACCAGCTTTGACGCTGAAATCCGCACCTTTGTGAGCCTCCCTGCGGGCGTGACCCGCGTGGGTGTGAATTGCATAAATCTTTTCCGCGCTCAAGTCGGACTTATCAACTCTCCCGACGATGCCTTGCTATTGGGTGAAGATCTGGGGCTCCAAGATCGGCAGACGATCATGTCCGTCTTCGCTGAAACCCCGGGCATTTATCCGTTCCGCTTCGTTTACAACGGCGTGGACGGGAATTGCTATATTGAGATATACACGATCGCAGCCGACGGCACCAAGGTGCTCTTGAATGACCGGGCCAACGGCGGTCTCCCCGCCTATTCCGTCGGAGTCGTTCCGGCCAAAGCGACCAACTTCCGGGTGTCGGTGGGTTCCTCCGGGGGCCAAGTCCAGATCACTTGGACTGAGCCTGGCGTGGTGTTGCAGGAATCCACGAGTGTGGCTGGCGGGTGGACGGATGTGCCCAACGCCACGTCGCCGTACAAACCCTCCACTGCCCAACGAAGCGCGGTCTTCTACCGGCTTAAGAAGTAGCCGTTGCGAGGCTTTAGCGGCAAAGGCCGGGCGCAAGCCCGGCCTTTGTGCGTAATATGGATGGTCTGGGTTGACTGTCCGTTCCGGCAAGGACGGAACATGGAGTAGATCGTTGAACCCCCTGGGATTTCACGCAATTCAACCCAATTCAAGGTTGCTGTTCCATTTGGGCCTGCGCAAGAACCATGTTCTCCGAAAACGCGTAACCCGCTGCAAATCAAGCCTCGCATTTTGAAATCATGGGAAGCCAGCAATCCATGAGCAATAGGAATGGCGAGCCACCAGGAAAAACAGCCGAAACGAATAAATTTGGGGAAATCGACGCGACAAATTTGAAAACCGCCAAACGTGAACTATGATCCTCATGGCTCCGTTTGATCGTCATGGGTTTGACGGAGAGTTTTGAGGGCCACGCTCGGGGTAGGGTGTGGCCCTCATTTGCTTTTGGCCCAATTTTCGCTGGCCTGCAGAGAGGTGAAGCCTTTCGCATATTTGATTCTGTCGCTGGCGCTTTCGGAGGCGGCCATGGCGACCCAGCGGATCAACCACGAGGGGCGCATTCTCGGTCCCGCGCCGGTGGTCTCAAGCTCTCTTCTGTTCAACACGCCCGAGGCGGACGCCGTGGTCTCCTCGATGCAGATTTATCCCGTCACCAACCCGTGGAACGAGCGAGTCGATCATCTGCCGCTGCTGCCAAACTCAGACGCGATGATCGCGCAGATCAACTCGGACGTGGGCGCATCCCATCGCGTTTTGAAGCTGTTCCCGGAGATGAATTTTTGCCTCGTGCCGGACAACCAGCCGCTCGTCTCCATCGAGTTCACGGAGTATCCCGACGAGTCCGATCTCAACGGCGGATCGTTTCCGGTGGGCCGTTATCCGATTCCCTCCAACATGCCCATCGAGGGCTGGCCCTTGGAGACCGGCGGGGAGACTCTCGCCCAATGGCAGGCCGACGCCGATGGCAGCGACCGCCACTCGATCATCGTGCAACCGGGCGCGGGCCGGAGTTGGGAGACATGGATGGCCTCGCGCTCCGGCACGAGTTGGTCGGCGGCGAACGGGGCGATCTTCCACCTGAACACGAACGCCCTGCGCCCGGACACCTGGACCTCCGGCGACGCCGCCGGCTTCCCGATGTTCCCCGCGCTGGTGCGCTACGACGAGTGCGAGCGCGGCATGGTGGAGCACGCCTGCCGGCTCGTGGTGGTGCGCACGCGCGCCGCGCATCTCTATCCGGCCACGCACCAGATCAATGGCCGCACCAGCACGAATTATCCCGCGATGGGCCAGCGGTTGCGGCTCAAGTCCGGATTCGTGGCGCCTGCGAACTGGACCAAACAGGAAAGGGCGCTGGTTGCCGGCTTGAAGAAATACGGCGCGATGGTGTCCGACCTGAGCAGCTCGTTTTTCTCGATCTCCATCACGCCGGATGATCGCTGGCCGGACGGCGCGTTCGATCACATCAACAGCAGCCTGGCCGTCACGAATTTCGAAGTGGTCGTTTCCACCGGCCCGAACGACGGACCGCGCTCGCCCGGCGCGCCAGCGGCTGACGCCGGACCGGACCAAACCGTCGCGCCCGGTCAATTTGTCCAGCTCAAGGGCGCGGTGGATTTTACCGGCACGCCGCCCGTTATTGAGTGGAAGAAATACTCCGGGCCGGGAACCGTCACCTTTGCCAACGCGGCGCAGACCAACACCACCGCGACCTTCAGCGCCCCGGGCGCCTACACGCTCGAACTCAGCGCGGATGACACGGTCCATGCCGTGGCTTACGCGGCGGTGACGATCAATGTGGTCAACGGCATCCACCTCGCCATCGCCCGCGACGGTGCCGATGTGGTTTTGAATTGGACCGGTGGAACGGGTCCGTTCCATGTGCAACAAGCCGCCTCCCTCCCGGCCACCTGGAGCGATCTCGTGATCACCAACGGCGCCAGCCTCCGCCTTCCGCTCACCAGCGCGGCGAGCTTGTTCCGGGTGCAAGCGCAATGAGATGGAACAAATCCTCGCGCGGCCCGGCCCGCCTGATAAACTTTTGGGCATGACAAATCCGCGCTCCATTTTGCTGGGCCTCGCCCTGGCTGGACTGTTGACCGGTTGCGCCACCAGCTCGCAAAAGACGGCCACCGCGCCGTCAGCGCCCGCGCCCGTGCTCACGGGTCCCAAGATCGAGATCCTGAACGACCAGGTTAAAAATAATCCCAATGACGCGCAGGCTTACTCGAATCGCGGCTATGCCCTCGCAATCCTCGGTCAGCGGGAGGCGGCGCGGGCGGATTTGCAAAAGGCCGTGACGCTGAAGAACAACGGCCCGATGCACAACGGCGCCGGCTGGGCCTACTTCAACCTCGGCGACTACGCGGACGCTGTGCGCGAGTTCGAGACCGCCGCCGAGATGAGCCGTCACAACGCGCGCTATGATTATTACTCGCTGGTGCTCGGCTACTGGGGCATCGGCGACAAGAAGAAGGCGCTGGAGAATTACCAGCTCGCGGTGGAGCGCGACCCCCGCTTCGGCGAGTACAAGACGCTCGCCGAGCGCACGGCCGAGTGGACGCCAATCGAGCGCCGCGCCATCCACGAAATTTACGTGATGTGGAGCAAAGCTTGGCGACCGTGAGGAAGGCGGTTTGCCCGCCTCACGCCACACGAGCTTTCGCGGCCGGTTAGGAAATCTTCAACAGGTCATCCAGTTGTTTCTTGATGACGAACAGATCGATGCCATCGCGCACGATCAGATTCAGGCCCGCCTCTTTCATTAGTTCCTTGGCGCGGTCGCGCAGGCGGTCGCGGAAGATCGTCTTCACCCACGGGTCCATTCGGTCCACTGTGAGGCCGTTCAACTTGGCATCAATGGGGCGAAGGTCCTCGGATTTGTATTGAATCGGGGTTGACAGGCCGAACACCGGCTGGCTTAAAAATTTCCGCGCCTTGTCGCGGCCCACATCATAGTCGTGCTCGCGGTAGGACCGGTCAAAGAAACCGGCAAAATGGACGAGGTCGGCGCTGGCCAGCTCGCTGGGGTTCGCGGTGACGCTGTAGATGTCCATCTCGTCGCTGTCCGCGAGTTGGGCGGAGGTTTCGAGCACGAGAATCGAGTCGATCCAAACGTCCTTCGCGGCGTCCGGGAGGCCTTTGTATTCCTCGCCGAATTGTTTCTTCAGGCGCTCGCGGGCCTTGTCCCGCGCGGCCGCGTCCGGAATCAACCGGGGCAAAAGATCGCCGGCCACCGTTTTCATGCTAACCGCCAGACCGGGGTCCTTGCTCAACACAGCTTGGAGTCCCCGCGCGCTCTCGTTGAAGATTTTGACCTGCCGGTTGATCTCGTCCGCCGTGATCCAGTCTTGGAAGCGCGCCTGGGAAAAGATCGCGCCCACCAGCCGCAAGGCGGTGCCTTTGAAGTTTGCGTTCCCGGAATTGAAACGGTCACCATCCACAGCCGTGGAGTCCCGGTTGTCCGGCGACACGTATAGATAATGGCGGTTGTCCGTGTCCTGATGCTCGTCGATTTGGTCCACCAGAGATTTTGCCATGCCCAGCGGCTCGTTTTGAAACACGCCGCCGTCCGTGTAAGTGAAACTCTGGGCGGGCATTATTTTGGAGGCCAGGAAGTCGTTTTTATACTCGAAGTCGTGCCGTGTGACATCCACCAGCCGGAATGCGAAGGGGAAAGCGCCGCAGGAAACCGCCGCGTTGCGCAGCGGATCCCAGAATTCAAATTTGTCGTCCGCCGCTGCTGCTGGTTCAATCACATCAAACCAAGTGGTCAACTGGTCTTGGTGCTTGGTGTAAACAAACTTGCCGCTCGGTTTCATGGGCCGGCCATAATCGACGCCATTCAGGTTGGACATCGCGAGGCCCAATCGCAGCTTGAGGTTCTTTTCGGGAGAACCCTGGTCGGTGTTGATCGCCGGGTGCGGATTCCGGGGCACGTCAGCATGGCTGCCGTACCGGGCCGTCAGATACTGCCGGGAAATGTCCGCGACGAAATTCGACGACAGGATGGATTGGTCGGTTTTTTCGCTCGAGCCAAGGTTCAGCAGCCCGCTCATGCTCACATCCGAGACCCACGGCCGGTAAAATGCGTTGGAGTAGGCGCCGTCCAGCGCGCCTCTCTCGTACAAAAGTTTTTGGGCGGCGATGGTCGCCGTCATGCCGCCGGCCGAGGCGCCGGTGATCACATCCACGCAAATTTTGTCCGCGGAGGGCGTGGCCGGATTTGAATTATGCTGGCCGATGGCGTTGAGAATTTCGTAGAGCACGCCGCCCTCAAAACTGCCGAGGGAGACGGCGCCGGAGATGGTGATGGCAAGGCGTTTGGACATAACATTTCAAGTGGCTGGGGGAGACGTTGGGGAGGTGAAGAAACGATGCGAAAGACCGGTTTTCCTTGTTTGGCTTGTTGGGCGGAGTCCCGGTCGCCAGGCAAACCCGAAGTCTGCCGGCCGATTGGGACAACCACCACGGGCGCAATGTTATTGAACCTCATGCCGGGCAGCAATTTATTTCCACATATTTTACCGAATATGTCCCGGAGTTTGAGCCGCCCACCTGGCATACCGACCTTTGGCACCGCAAAGATCACGAGCCGCATCAGGCGCGCCTACCTTGAAAATGACCCCCCTTTTCTTACCTCGTTGCATCTCTGTTCTGGAGCATCGGCTCTGAGTTTCTGAATCGCGTTACGATTCCGCGAGATTCCCCGGTCGCCGAGCTTTTCGGTTGAAAGGCCGGACGCTTTCAACCACGGTTGCGCCACGTTCTTAAACGGGATTCTTCCAGTGGCATGAACAGTGGAACAACCTCCATTCAACCGCGGCGCGGCTTCGACTTGGTGGACCTGACCGTGCTCGCCGGGCTGATTG
>CAZMLP010001167.1:0-3945 GCA_964566745.1 uncultured Verrucomicrobiota bacterium
GCTTGCACGACCAGATGCAGTCTCCAATTGAATGTGCCCGCTTTCATCGCCGCGAGGGAAAGGGAAACACCGTGGAGGAAAAAAATCAGCGCGACGCCTAGCTTGGTCAACAGTTCGGGGTGCAGGGCCCCGCCCGGCGCCCCGGGGCCGGGAAACATCCAGGCCAGGCCCACGGCCGCGCCCATTCCGGCCAGGAACCAATCGATCTTGAATTTTGTCATGCGCGCCACAAACCAAGTCGCAGTCGCGCGGTGACGCTCAACGCCCTTGCGCGGCCTGTCAAGCCGCCGACCACCCCGGTCCTCCGTGATCGTTGCGAAACATCCACCTTCGGGATTAGAATGCGCCGGTGACGCAAACCGTCCAATTTGACGAACTGCTGCGCGACCCGGCTCCCATGCTGGCGCTGGCCCCGATGCAGGACGTGACTGACTTGCCGTTCTGGCGTTTGATGACGCGCTACGGCGGGGCGGATCTGTATTACACCGAGTTCTTCCGGGTCCACGAGTATTCCCGGCTGGAGAAGAACATCCTCCGCTCCATCACGGAAAACCCCACTGGCCGTCCCGTGGTGGCGCAGATGATCGGGAACAACATCGCCGAGCTGGTTCGCACAGCGCGCGAGCTGCAGCAATATCCCGTTGCCGCCATCGATTTGAATCTCGGCTGCCCGGCGCCGATCGTTTACCGCAAGTGCGCGGGCGGCGGACTGCTGCGCGATCCGCATCGCGTGGACGGGATCGTCGGCGCGTTGCGCGACGCGGTGAGCATCAAGTTCACGATCAAGACCCGCATTGGCTTCGACACGCCGGAGGTGTTCGGGCAAATGCTCGGCATCTTTGCCAAGCACCGCCCCGACCTGGTCACGGTGCATGGGCGAACGGTTTTGGAGATGTATCGCGCCGAGGTGCATTACGATTACATCGCGCGCGCGGTGGCTGCGCTGCCCTGCCCGGTGCTGGCGAACGGCAACGTCTGGTCGGCGGCGAAGGCCGGTGAAATCCTCCAAACCACCGGCGCGCGGGGATTGATGATCGGTCGTGGCGCGATTCGCAATCCCTGGATTTTCCATCAGATCCGCCAGCACCAGCGCGGCGAGACCACGTTTGTCCCGACCGGTTTTGAGGTGCTCGATTACTTGCGCGCCCTTTACGACGCTGTTCGTCTCCCCCACTTCCACGAAAACGGCCACGTTCAGAAAATGAAGAAGTATTTGAACTATGTCGGAGTGGGTGTCGATCCTGCCGGGCGTTTCCTGCACGACATCCGGCGGGTCGGGAGGGAAGCTGACTTCTTCCGGGTTTGCGAGACCTACCTCAGCCATGACCGGCCCATGCCGCTCGAGCCCTTTGATCTCGCCATGAAGGACACCGGCCTGGCGGTTGACACTTCCGCTTGAGCGCGCCGCATGCTGCTCGCGTTCCACAAACCCTTCGGCGTGCTCTCGCAATTCACGCCGGATGGATCGCCCAATCGCCCGCTCGCAGAGTTTGGCTTTCCGGCAAATGTTTACGCGCTGGGCCGGCTGGACGCGGACTCGGAGGGTTTGCTCTTGCTAAGCGACGAGCCGGGACTGAACAACCGGCTGCTCGCGCCCTCGCGAAAACACACGCGCGAATACTGGGCGCAAGTGGAGCGGATTCCCACCCCGGCCGCGCTGGCCCAATTGTCACATGGCGTGGTGGTCCAAGGTCGCAAGACGCTGCCCTGCCGGGCTTGGATGCTGGAACCGCAGCCGCTCGTGCCACCGCGCGACCCGCCGATTCGCTTTCGCAAGAATGTGCCGGATTGCTGGATCGCGCTCGAATTGGTGGAGGGGAAAAACCGCCAGGTGCGCCGCATGACGGCCGCCATTGGACATCCGACCCTGCGATTGCTGCGCGCGCGCGTCGGGCGGTTTTGGCTCGGCGAACTTCAACCCGGAACCTGGCGGGAATTAAATCCCCCCGAACGGGACTCGGTTTTTGCCTGAGCGTCTGTCTGAGCCGGGAGCGCGCGCCAAGTTGAACTGGAGTTTTTCAGAAATTGGTATTCACTTTCGCAACCAATGAGCACGCCGTTTCCCTTTCCGCAAGTTGCCCGTGTTCCAGCGCCCGGCGACAACGTCGCCATCGCCATCCGGCGGTTGGATGCTGGCACACTGGTGAGCCACGATGGGCGCGAGTTGCGGCTTCCCCACACAGTTCTGGAGGGGCACCGGTTTGCGTTGAAGCCAATCGCGGTGGGAGAACCGCTGCTCTCCTGGGGATTGCCGTTCGGCGAGGCGGTGCGGCCGATCCATCCGGGCGATTACGTTTGCAACGAGTCGATCATCGCCGCCCTCCGCCAGCGGCATGTGAATTTCCCGCTCCCGGAATATGGTAATTTTCAGAACAAATTCGCGCCGGTGCGTCTGGACGAGCAAACGTTTCAACCGGGCAAGGAGGTTGAGAAATATCCCGACCCGGCCACCTTTGAGGGGTTTGCGCGCGACCCGCAACGCGGAGCGGGCACCCGTAATTATATAGCGATTTTGGGCACAACCTCGCTGACGGCGAGCTATAGTCGCGCACTGGCGGATCGGTTCAAGGCGGTGGCAAAGGAGTTCCCGAACATTGATGGTGTGGTCGCCATCGCTCACACGGAAGGCGGCGGCTCAACCCGCCCGAATAACTTTGATTTCACCGTCCGCACCCTGGCAGGAATGATGGTGAACCCCAGCATCGGAGCGGTGCTGGCGGTCGATTTCGGCGCGGAGGTCATCACCAATGAAACGCTGCGCGAATTCATGCGGGTGAACAGCTATCCGACGGAGAATCTGCTCCACCGGTTCCTCAGCCTCGAAGGAAGTTTTGAGGAGTCACTGGCCGAGGGGGAAAAAATCGTGCGCGCATGGCTGGATCCTGTGAACGCCTTTCACCGCACTCCGCAACCGCTGGCAAATTTGCGCATTGGTCTGCAATGCGGCGGCTCGGACGCGTTCTCGGGCATTTCCGGCAACCCTCTCGTGGGATGGTTGAGCCATGAATTGGTGCGGCATGGCGGCAGCGCCAATCTCGCCGAGACCGATGAATTGATCGGCGCGGAGCCTTACATCCTCGCGAACGTGCGCGATTACGCCACGGCCCGGGCGTTCCTTGCGCAACTGAAGCGGTTTCAAGACCGGGCGGGCTGGCACGGGTCCAGCGCCGAGGGCAATCCCAGCGGCGGCAACATGTTTCGCGGCCTGTACAACATCGCGATCAAATCCATCGGCGCCGCCCGCAAGAAAGATCCCGCCACCCGCCTGGATTACGTGATCGATTACGGGCAGCGCATGACCGGTCCCGGCTTCTACTTCATGGACAGTCCCGGCAACGACTTGGAGAGCATCGCCGGCCAGGTCGCGGCCGGCTGCAACCTGATCGTCTTTACCACCGGCAACGGCTCGATCACCAATTTCCCGTTCGTCCCCACGATCAAGGTGATGACCAACACCGGGCGGTTCAACCTGTTGCGCCGGGAGATGGATTTTAACGCCGGACGGTATCTCGATGGCGAGCCGATGGAAGAGCTGGGGCGCGAAATTTTTGATTACGCGCGAAGTGTCGCGTCAGGCCGGCGAAGTGCCGGGGAGCAGGCCGGTCATTCCCAAGTGCAACTCTGGCGGGAATGGCGGCAGACGGACAGCAGCCGGCTGGAGGAATTGCTGCATGCGCCCAAGCCGGACGGCCAGCCCTTGCCGTTGAAGCCGTCGTTCCGGCCCGATCTATATGCTGGAATGTTTCAGTTCGACGTGTGGCGTGGCGAATACGGCCCGGCCACCGAACGTGTCGGCCTGATCGTGCCGACCAGCCTTTGTTCGAGCCAGATTGCGCGCCTGATTGCCGACAAATTGAATCATGCCATCCCCGGGACCAGCGCCGGGGCCTCCCACCGCTACGTCGCCCTGCCCCACACCGAGGGCTGTGGTGTCTCCGCCGGTGA
>CAZMLP010001168.1:0-2297 GCA_964566745.1 uncultured Verrucomicrobiota bacterium
TTCAATCATTCCATCGACTTTTTTGACGGGCTGCTAACCCTCCCGCCCTTCTTGTAAATCGTTTCAGTTGCTTGAAAGAACTGGTCCCTTTTGCAATTCCGGAATGCGCGCCGGTGGCCGTCTGGAAACCAAAGCCGGGCTGGACATTTTGCTCAAGGTGCAGTAATTTTTGTTACGAATGGAGCCGGTCGCAATCCAGTTTGGAGGAGTCCGGCGTTGCGGAGTCCGCATCGTCAAGCCGATCAAGCCCAATCAAGGCGATAGACAAAAATGGAACAAGACCGCCTGGGGGAAACCGGGGGCAGAGGGATGAAACGGGAGAATGCAATCATGGCCAATCAAGCCCAATCAAGGCGCCGCCGCGCGGTGGAGCGTGAAATGTTCTCTTCCCTTCCGACCCCGCCTCTCGCGACGAATCCTAGGGAATCAAGCCGGATCAAGCCATTCGCGGGGGCTGGATTCCTGGTCGCGGCCGGGACGGCCAATTCAAGGGCATGGGGAGCCGATGGCACGCCGGATGTGCGAATCAACCCCAAAAACAAAGGGATTCAAGGCAAATCAAGGGTCTCGCGGGCCGCCAATTATCTCCTGCCGGGACCTGCCGCCCTTAACTCAATTGCCCGCAGGACGCGCAGCGGGAAATCCGTCTGGATCAAGTCGATGCCCCAGTCCATCGCCTGCTGATAATCCTCAATGCGCTCATGGGCGCCGAGCGCGTCCGAGAAGACCAGGATGCCCGCCGCATGGCATTGGGCAATGACGTCCTTGGAAAGGATCTTCCAGGCCGCGTCCACCGCGTACGGCTTCAGATTCGCCGCCAGTTGCGGTATCTGCGCCGGATCACTCAACGGGGGCAAGGCCCGGATGCGCGGGTTGATCGCCTTGAGCCGGAGCAAATAGTCTGCCGATTGATAAACGACCGTGCGCTCCGCCATTTTGAACCGTTCCACCGCCTCGGAAAGCGCCTCGGGCGGGATTGCCTTCGCGTCGAAGTACAAGTCGATCCGACCGGCGGTCGCGCCGAGAAAATCGTCCAGGGGGGGAACCTTGATATCCGCGAAGGGCCGCCCGAATTTCAGGCCCGCGCTGAGGGTCGCCACGTCTGCCGCCGCCACGCCCGAGATCGGTCCCTGACCGGTCGTGGTGCGGTCCAGCCGGGCGTCGTGCAGGAGATAGAATTTGCCGTCACTCGTCGTGCGCACGTCAAACTCCACGAAGTCCACGCCGAGCCGGATCGCCTTTTCGAAGGCGGGCAAGGTGTTCTCCGGCGCGTAACGGTTCGCGCCGCGATGGCAGGAGATGCGCACCGGCCGGGTGCCCGCCGCGCGCCACAACTCGCGCGCCAACACCTCCTCGGCAAGGTCGGTCTGGATCCAATCCACGCCCGCCGCAAAGGACTTGTCCCAGAACGCCGGCTTGTCCCATTCGCCAAGATTCTTGGTCTGCACTTTGAGGCCCGCCGTGTGGAACGACTTCACCGCGTCCGGCGTCGCCTCGTCGGCGTTGATCTCCACCGCCGCGAGGCCGTTCGTGCGCGACCAGCTCGCGATGTCCATGCCCGGATGCCACTTGGCCATGGTGGCGACTTTTTCGTTTCCCGCTCGCGCCACCCGGGCGAGCACGGCCAAGTCGCCATAGACCACCACCTGGTTTTCCATGCCCGCGTCGAGAATCTCCCGCGCCAATTGCTCCGGGTTGACCGCCTTGCAATCGAGACAGAGATTCAGCCGTCCCTTGGCGAGTCGCAGGCAGTCGGGCAGGGGCAGAATTCGCTCGCCCGCGTACCGTGCCGCAAATGCGGAGCCGGGGTCCATTTGGCGCAATTCCTCCAAGGTGTGCTCGTTCACGACCCGCGTGTCGTTGGTGGCGCCGGTGATTTTGGAATCGTGCGCGAGCACATGCTGGCCGTCCTTGGTCAGGCGCACATCCACCTCAGCCCACTCAAACCCATCGGCGATACAACGATCGAGCGCGGCCCTGGTGTTCTCCGGCGCCTGGCCGGACGCGCCGCGACGGGCAATCACTTGGGTGGCTCGGGGCGGTTGCATCGGCTCGGAAAGAGAAAAATTACCGGCCTCGCCACGCAACGCGAGCAAGATAAATGGCAGCACGAAGAAAAGCCGAGCGGGTTTCATTGTTCTGGTGGTCGCCGGGGCAAAGACGGCTCGTCAGAGCCTCGCCCCACCAACGCGGGTTGGCCGGCTCGTTTTTCGGTGCCACACGGTGTTCGTCGCCGGTTTACGATGAAAATCTTCCACAGCACAGGCATTCCTCGCGGTGGTGGGGCGAGGCTCTGA